>NZ_JBHYIQ010000039.1:0-81071 GCF_042739895.1 Amycolatopsis sp. NPDC059021 | reverse complement strand
CGCAAGAACCGCGTCCACGTCATCACCGCCATCCGCGACGCCATCACCGGAAACCCTTGGCTACCAACAAACACCACAATGACCTGAACAGTTACCTCCACGGTACGGCCGAACATGCGTGCGAAACATCACACGAAATGATGAATCACCCTAAAACTACTGTCCACAAAGGACCAAATCCGCAGGAAACCGTTACCCGGAAAGCGAAACACCGAATTTTTATCAGCCAAAGCGCACCCGATTCCGGGTTTTTCTGCTTAACAGAGCGAAAAGGATGAGCTGAAGTGACGCCGCTGCCCCTTGAGTGAGTCGTCGGCGGCCGCGCACGGGGACAAGGAACACGCCGGGGCCACCCGGAATTCAGAGCCAGTCGTCCGGACGAGGCCAGGGCATGAGAGCCGACAAAGCGTCGGGCACCGGCTCGGTGACCGTGTAGCGCCCTCGGTGGAAGAGCAGCGGCCGGGCGTCGGAGACGTCGCCGAGCGCGGTGACACGGCCGATGACGACGTAGTGGTCGCCTGCCGTGTGCACCGCTTCCAGAGCACAGTCGATCCAGGTCAGGGCGCCGTTCAGCAACGGGGCGCCGGAGGGCGCCGGTGTCCAGGGCGCCGCGGCGAACTTGTCGGCGCCGCGGGCGCCGAAGACGGCGCTGATCTCCTGTTGGTCCTCGGCCAGCACGTTGACCGCGAAAACCCCGGCCGCTTCCAGCACCGGCCACGTCCGAGATGTCCTGGCGGGACAGAACAACACCAGCGGCGGATCCAGGGACAAGGCGGCGAACGACTGACAGGCGAAGCCGGCCGGTGCGGTCCCGTCGTGACCGGTGATCACGGCGACGCCCGTGCAGAAGTGCCCGAGCACGGACCGGAATCGTGCGGCATCGATCTCGGTCACGGCGGTCATGACGACCCCGGTGGCCGGGCACCGACCGAGAAGTCATGGCCCCACAACGAAACCGCGGTGCTTTCGCGGGCGATCCAGCTTTCGTCGTCGACCTGACGCCCCTCGCAGCCGAACTCCACGTCGAAGCCGCCCGGGGTCTTCATGTAGAATGACAGCATCAAGTCATTGACGTGCCGTCCGAGGGTCGCCGACATCGGGATCTTGCGACGGATCGCACGGTCCAGACACAGCCCGACATCGTCGGTGTTCTCGACTTCGACCATGAGGTGAACGATCCCGCTCGGGGTCGGCATCGGCAGAAACGCCAGCGAGTGGTGCCGTGGGTTGCAGCCGAAGAAGCGCAACCACGCCGGCGCGCCGTCGGCAGGACGGCCGACCAGCTGCGGAGGCAGCCTCATCGAGTCGCGCAACCGGAAACCCAGGACGTCGCGGTAGAAGTGCAGCGCGGCGTCGTCATCGTGAGTGGAAAGGACGACATGCCCGAGCCCCTGCTCTCCCGTCACGAAGCGATGTCCGTACGGGCTGACGACCCGCCGATGCTGCAACGCGACGCCGTGGAAGACCTCCAGCTCATTACCCGAAGGATCCACAAAGGACACCAGACCGTCGACCCTGCGGTCGGCGAGCTGCTCGGGGGTTCCTTCCTTGTATGGCACGGAATGCGCGTCCAGCCGGTCGCGGATCTCGTCCAGTTCCCCCGCGTTGGCCACTTCCCAGCCCGCCTGCGCGAGCCGGTCCTTCTCACCGGGGAAGACGACCAGCCGCGCCGGGAAGTCGTCCATCCGCAGGTACAGGGCATCCGGATCGGTGCCGCTGCCTTCGACCATGCCGAGCACCTTGAGCCCGTATTCCCGCCACGCGGCCATGTCCGTGGCCTCGATACGCAGGTAGCCCAGTGAACGGATACCCATCACGCACTCCCCAGGAAATCGAGGGCGAGCCGGTTGAACTCGTCGAACTTCTCCAGCTGCGCCCAGTGCCCGCAACCGCCGAAGACGTGCAGTTGCGCGCGCGGGATCGTCTTGAGCGCGAGCAGCGCGCCGTCGAGCGGGTTGACCCGGTCCTCACGGCCCCAGATCAGCAGGACCCGCTGTCGCAGCCGATGCGCCTCTCGCCAGAGCATGCCCTCCTCGTAGGAGCCGGGCAGCATGAACGACTTGCCCATCGCCCGCATCGCGGCCAGCGACTCCGGAGTACTGGCGGCGGCGAGCCGCTCGTCGATCAGCTCATCGGTGACCAGCGCCTGGTCGTGCACCATGATCCGCAGGAACGCCTCGAGGTTCTCGCGCGTGGGAGCACCACCGAACCGCGAAAGGTTCTTGACGCCCTCGGTCGGGTCGGGTGCGAACACGTTGACGCTCAGCCCGCCCGGCCCCATCAGCACGAGCCGCCCGGCGCGCTCGGGATGGTTCAGCGCGAGCCGCACCGCGGCGCCACCGCCCAGGGAGTTGCCGACGAAATGCGCCCGTTCGATGCCGAGCGCGTCCATCAGCCCGGCGACAGCGTCGGCACTGTGGCGGAAGTACTGGGGATGCTCGGTGGGTTTGTCGGATCGTCCGAACCCGGGCTGATCGACCGCGATCACCCGGTACGACTTGGCGAACACCGGAAGGTTGCGGCCGAAGTTGCTCCACGCCGACGCGCCGGGCCCGCCGCCGTGCAGGAAGACCACCGTCTCCGGATGCTCCGCCCCGGCCTCGTGATAGTGCAGCTTCAACCCGCCCGGGGTTTCGACGTACTTGCCCTCCATCACACCATCGCATTCTCGACGGGCAGCCCGAAGGCGCCGGTGCCGAACATGACGTACGCGCGCTCGGCGTCGTTGGCCGCGTGCACGCGACCCGCGTGCGCGTCGCGCCAGAATCGCTGGATCGGCGTACCGGCCTGCAACGCCCGGCCACCGGAGTTCTCGAAGAGACGGTCGATCGCCGAGATGGCGCGCTCGGTGCCGCGGACCTGGTCCCGGCGCACACGCAGCCGCGTGCTGAACGGGAGCTTCTCGCCACGGCAGGCCAGTTGGTAGAGCTCGTCGATGTTGTGCGTCAGCTGGAGCCACGCGGCGTCGATCTCACTCGCCGCCTCGGCGATCCGCACTTTGCTGAAGGGATCTTCTTTGGACTGCTCACCGGCGTACGCCGCCCGCACCCTCTTGCCCTGGTGCTCGACGTGCGCGTCGTAGGCGCCTTGGGCCATCCCGATGATCGGCGCGGTGATGGTGCTCGGATGCACCGAACCGTACGGGAGCTTGTACAGCGGTCCGGGGTTGACCTCCTGCCCCGGCGTCTTGCACTTCGACGTCGCCATGAAACTCAGCGCGCGGTGCTGCGGGATGAAGACGTCCTCCACGACGATGTCGTTGGAACCCGTTCCCCGCAGGCCGACCGTGTCCCAGACGTCCACAATGGAGTAGTCCGAGATCGGCAGCAGGTAGGTGCAGAAGTCGACCGGCTTGCCGTCGGCGAACGCGGGCCCGCCGAGCAACACCCAGGTGCAGTGGTCGCAGCCGGAGGAGAAGCTCCAGCGGCCGGTGAGCCGGTAGCCGCCGTCCACGACGGTCGCCTTGCCCATCGGCGCGTAGGAGGACGAGATCCGGACGTCGGTGTCGGCGCCCCAGACCTCTTCCTGTGCCTTCCCGTCGAACAACGCGACGTGCCACGGATGCACACCGAGGATCGAAGCGACCCATCCGGTGGACCCGCACGCGCTCGCGATGAGCTTCACCGCGGTGTAGAAGCTCACCGGGTCGGCCTCGACGCCACCGTACTGCTTCGGCTGCAACAGCTTGAAGAATCCGATCTCCTGCAAGGCTTTGACCGACTCCTCGGGCACGCGGCGCGCGTCCTCGGCTTCCTGCGCCCGCTCCCGCAGGACCGGGAGCAGCTCACGGACCCCGGCGATCACCTCGTGGGCGGTCTGCTCGCTCATGCACTGTCCCTCTCTCGTGTTCAACCGAACCCAAGACTAGAACACGTTCTCGTTTTTGTCGAGAACTCCCTGGGCAAGAGCACTGTTGATTCCCGCGCGACGCCCGGAAAACACGCAGTCCGCGAGCGAGAGACCGCTCACATAGGACCTAGAACAGATTCCCACCGCGGTACGGCCGGCCGCGTACAGGCCGGGCACGGCACGCCCGTCCGCGCCGCGCACCGCGCCGGTGTCCTCGTCGACCGCCAGCCCGCCCAGCGTCAGCATCGGACACGGATAGCCGAGGTTGGGTTTGATGGAGACGTCGATGAGCGAGTACGGCGGCATGTCCAGGGGCCGGGCGAACTCGGCCGGTTTCCCCGTCGGGTCGGGCCCCGTGCGGTAAGCCTCGACAGTGGCCAGCAGCCCGTCCGGGTCGACACCGGCCTTACGGGCGACTTCGGCGAGGGTGCCCCCGGTGACCCGGCCGCGGCGCAGCAGATACCGCAGTTGCAGCCATTGGAACCACTGACTCTGCGATCGCCCGTCGCGCCGCGCCTCGGCCACGATCTTCTCGTCCACCAGCAGCCAGCCGCGGCCGCCGTGCGCGGCGATCATCCGCTCGCCGATCGCCGCGCCGTACCGCGATTCGTCGATGATCCGGCCGCCGCCGGCGTCGACGAGGATCCCGCCGAGGAAGGCCGCGGGCGGCGTGAGGAATCGCCACGCGGAGATCCGGTCCAGCCCGGCGGTCGCGGCACCTGCCTCGACGCCCAGCCGGATGCCCGACCCGTCGTCGGCCGAAGTCCCGAGCGCGAGCCCGCCCCGGTAGCCGGGCGCGTGCTCGCGCACCATCTCCCGGTTCGCGATGAACCCGCCCGCCGCGAGGATCACCCCGCGACGCGCGGAAATCCGCAGTTCGCGCCCGTATCGACGTTCCAGCCGAGCAGCACGGAGATGCAGCGCCTTACGCAGCGCGGGCACGTAGATCCCGGGCTTCGCGGCGTAACGCGCGAGACGTCGATGCGTCGAGCGAACCCACACGGGCGCGTCGCGCAGCGTGTCGACGACCACGCCGGTGACCGCGCCCTGGTCGTCGACCGTCAACGACCTGGCGTGCGCCTGCGGAAGAACGCGCACGCCACGGCGTCGCACGGCGTCGGCGAGCCGGGCGAACAGGAGCTTTCCGGACGTACCAGGGCCTTTGACCCGATGGCCGCGGGGCGCGGGTTTCGCGACATCGCGGAATACTTCGGCGGCCTCGCTGCCGGAGTAGTAGAGGTAGTGGTCGTCGGAGGGATAGGAGGTCTTGTACGGGCACAGGCTGCCCTCGAACGGGACGCCGTTGCCCTCCAGCCACGTGATCATGTCCCGGCTCGACGCGCAGAACCGCCGCAAGGTCTCCTCGGACACGACGCCGCCGGTCTCCAGACGCAGGTAGTCGAGCATCGCGTCAGGCGTGTCTTCGACGCCCGCGTCGAGTTGCTGTGCCGTCCCGCCCCCGGCGTAGACGACACCACCGCTCACCACGCTCGCGCCACCACCGGAGAACCGGTCGAGCACGAGCACGTCGGCGCCGGCGTCGGCGGCTTCGATCGCCGCGCACGCGCCTGCCGCACCGAACCCCACGATCACCACGTCCGCGACGAGTTCGTCCATGGCGACTACCCTAGAACTGAAACACGTTCTCGTCTATGGTGACGAGGATAGCTCCGAGCAGGCCAAGAGTCCGATGGAACACGTTCCAGGTGAGGTGGGATGGAAAACCAGTTCGACGTGGTTGTGGTCGGCAGCGGCGCCGCCGGGATGACCGCAGCCCTCGCCGCGGCCCACCTCGGCCTCGACGTCGTCGTCGTAGAGAAAGCTTCCCGCTACGGCGGTTCGACCGCACGCTCCGGTGGAGGTGTCTGGATCCCGGGCAACCACGCGCTGCGAGCCGCCGGGATCGACGAACCGCCGGAACGCGCCCGCGAATACCTGTCGTCGATCGTCGGCGACGTCGTCCCGGCCGAACGCCGCGAGGCCTATCTCGCACGCGGCCCCGAAGTACTCCAGTTCGTCTGCGAGCACTCGCCCTTGCGCTTCCGCTGGGTACGCGACTACAGCGACTACCACCCCGAAGCGCCCGGCGGACGCTCCGGTGGGCGGTCGGTCGAACCCGCCGCGCTCGACGGCCGGGTGCTCGGTCCCGAACTCGCGAATCTCGAGCCGCCGTACAGCGCTCCCCCGCTCGGTGTCCCGCTCACCCAGGCGGACTACCGCTGGCTGAGCCTCATCGCCCGGCACCCGCGCGGCATCCTGCGGCTGTTCGGGCTGGGGATGCGGTGGCTCGCCGGGCGTGTCCGCGGACAGCGCCAGCTCGTGATGGGCCAGGCACTGGCCGCCGGACTGCGGGCGGGCCTGCAGCGCGCGAACGTCGGCGTCTGGCTCGACACGCCGTTGCTCGACCTGCGCACCGAGGGCGACAAGGTCACCGGCGTGCTCGTCCGCCGCGACGGCGTCGAGTCGCTGTTGCACGCGCGGCGCGGCGTGATCCTGGCCTGCGGCGGGTTCGAGCACAACGAAGAGATGCGGACGAAGTACCAGCGGGCGCCGATCGGGACGGAATGGACGGTCGGTGCCAAGGCCAACACCGGCGACGGCATCACCGCCGGGCTGAAGCTCGGCGCGGCGCTCGATCTGATGGACGACGCGTGGTGGGGCCCGTCGATGCCGCTGACCGGCGGCCCGTGGTTCGCACTCGCCGAGCGCTCGCGGCCGGGGTGCCTCATGGTCGACGCCAGGGGCGAGCGGTTCGTCAACGAGTCCGCGCCTTACGTCGAGGCCGTGCACGCGATGTACGGCGAGGGTGACGGGCCGGGCGAGCACATCCCGACCTGGCTGGTGTTCGACCAGCGCTACCGCGACCGGTACATGTTCACCGGGCTCGGCCCCCGGCAGCCGCTGCCGGGGCGGTGGTTCAAGGCCGGGATCGCGGCGAAGGCCTCGACACTGGCCGAGCTCGCCGAACGTATCGACGTCCCGGCCGAGGCGCTGACCTCGACGGTGTCGCGGTTCAACGGCTTCGCGCGGCGCGGCGTCGACGAAGACTTCCACCGCGGGCGCAGTGCGTACGACCACTACTACGGCGACCCGCGCAACCGGCCCAACCCGAGCCTCGGACCGCTGGACCGGGCACCCTACTACGCGGTGAAGATCGTGCCCGGCGACCTCGGCACCAAGGGCGGGCTGCTCACCGACGAGCACGCCCGTGTCCTGCGCGAGGACGGTTCGGTCATCGCCGGGCTGTACGCGGCGGGCAACACGAGCGCGGCGGTGATGGGCCGCACCTACGCCGGGCCCGGCGCGACGATCGGGCCCGCCATGGTGTTCGGCTACCTTGCGGCCGAGCGGCTGGCACACGAAGATCAGGGGACCACGGAGGTTGAGCGATGACGCAGGCACCCAGGTCAGGCGGCGAATCCGTCCGCGCGATCGACGCCGGGGCACCGCCGGCGCGGTTCGCCCGCGGCTGGCACTGCCTGGGCCTTGCCGAGAGCTTCCGCGACGGGAAACCGCACGCCATCTCGGCATTCGGCGAGAAGCTCGTCGTGTTCGCCGACTCGTCGGGCAAGCTGAACGTGCTGGACGGCTACTGCAGGCACATGGGCGGGGACCTCACCCAGGGCACGGTCAAGGGTGACGAGATCGCCTGCCCGTTCCACGACTGGCGCTGGAACGGCAAGGGCAAATGCGTGGCGATCCCCTACGCCAAGCGGGTTCCGCTGCGGGCACGGACCCGGTCCTGGCTGGTGATGGAGGAGAACCAGCAGCTGTTCGTCTGGAACGACCCGGAGGGCAACCCGCCGCCCGACGACGTCGTGATCCCGCGGGTCGAGGGCGCGTTCAGCGACGAGTGGAGCAACTGGTCGTGGGACTCGATCCTCATCGAGAACGCGAACTGCCGCGAGATCATCGACAACGTCGTGGACATGGCGCACTTCTTCTACATCCACTACGCCTTCCCGACGTACTTCAAGAACGTCTTCGAAGGCCACATCGCCACGCAGTACCTCAACACCAAGGGCCGCCCGGACAAGGGCATGGCGTCCAACTACGGTGGCGAGGAGAACCTGCTGCGCTCGGAGGCGTCCTACTTCGGGCCGTCGTACATGATCAACACGCTGCTCAACACCTTCCAGGGCTTCGAGATCGAGAACGTGCTGATCAACTGCCACTACCCGGTGACGGCGAACTCCTTCGTGCTCCAATGGGGCGTGATGGTGAAGAAGATGCCCGGGATCTCCGACGAACACGCCGACAAGATCGCCGAGAAGCTGGCCAAGGGCATCGGCGTCGGGTTCCTGCAGGACGTCGAAATCTGGAAGAACAAGACCCCGATCGACAATCCCCTGCTGTGCGAGGAGGACGGCCCGGTCTACCAGTTGCGGCGCTGGTACGAGCAGTTCTATGTCGACGCGGCCGACGTCACCGAGGACATGACGCGGCGATTCGAGTTCGAGGTGGACACCACCAGGGCCAACGAGGTGTGGGCCGCCGAGGTCGCCGAGAACCTCGCCAAGCAGCGCGCCGAGGAAGAGGCGGGCGTGTGAAGGCCGAGACCGTCGAGTTCCTGACCGCCGGGCTGCGGCCGCACGAATGCCGCAGCTGCGGGACCTGTGTGCTGGTCAAGAAGAACAGCATCCAGCACACCAGCATCCAGTGGACCACCGACGCCGGGCGCAGCTGCCCGGTGTTCGCCGAGCAGGCGGCGAGTGGTGCGCAGACGGCGCTGCTCGACACCTGTTCGCGGCTGTCGGAGAGCATCGACGACGCGGTGCGGGACGGAACTCTGGCGGTCTCCGATGGCTGACCGTTACACGGTGACCGTCGCCGACGTCGTCACCGAGACGGCCGACGCGCGGTCGATCGTTTTCGAGATCCCCGCCGAGCACGCGGACGCTTTCGCTTACACCGCGGGACAGTTCCTCACCTTGCGGATCCCGAGCGAGCGGACCGGATCGGTGGCGCGCTGCTATTCGCTGTCCAGCGCGCCGCACGAGAACCGGGTCCAGGTGACGGTGAAGCGCACGGCCGAGGGCTACGGCTCGAACTGGGTGTGCGACGAACTGCGGCCCGGGATGCGGATCGAGGTACTCGCGCCGTCCGGGGTGTTCTCCCCCGGTTCGCTCGACGAGGATTTCCTGTTGTTCGCCGGGGGAAGCGGGATCACGCCGGTGATCTCGATCCTGAAGACGGCGCTGCAACACGGGTCAGGCCGGGTCGTGCTCGTGTACGCCAACCGGGACGAGCGGTCGGTGATCTTCGCCGGGGAGCTGGCGGACCTGGCCGTGAAGTACGCGGACCGGCTGACGGTGCTGCACTGGCTGGAAAGCGTTCAGGGACTCCCCACGGCGGACCAGCTCCGTTCCCTGGTCGCGCCGTACGGTTCACACGAGGCGTTCCTCTGCGGGCCGGCGCCGTTCATGGACGCCGCGCGGCAGGCACTGTCCGCATTGGACGTTCCCCGTAGCCGGGTACACGTGGAGAAGTTCAGTTCCCTCACGGGAAACCCCTTCGAGGTCGCCGAACCCGCTCCCGCTCCCGCCGACAGCTCGGACGACTCCGACGAGCCCGCCCGGTTGACCGTCACCCTCGACGGCGAGACCCGCGAGATGAGCTGGCCCCGCCGCCGGAAGCTGCTGGACCACCTGCTGGAGCAAGGCCTCGACGCGCCGTACTCGTGCAGGGAGGGCCAGTGCAGCGCCTGTGCGTGCCGCCTGGTGTCGGGTGAGGTGAAGATGCTCGAGAACCAGGTACTCGACGCCGAGGACATCGCGGACGGCATCGTGCTGGGATGTCAGTCGCTCCCCCTCACCGACGAGGTCGAGATCAGTTACGAATAGCAATGAGACCGAACCCAGCCGGTTCGGTATCCACTAGCGCTGTAGGGAGTCACGCGTGCCCATCGATCCCGCTGTCGCCATCGGCGCCGATCTCGGCGAAGTCGGCTTCGCCTGGACGTCGTCGGACGTGCTGCTGTACCACCTCGCACTCGGCGCCGGCGCGGATCCCGTGGACGAACGGGAACTGCGTTACACGACCGAACGCGACCTCCGGGTGATCCCGACGTTCGCCACCGTCGCGGCGAACCTGCGGGTGTTCGACCCGCCGGCGGTGTCGTTCCCCGGCGTCGAGATCGACCTGGCGAAGGTGTTGCACGGCAAGCAGGAGATCGAGCTGCACCGCCCGATCCCGGTCGAGGGCAAGGCGGTCGCGCGGTCGCGGATCGCCGACGTCTTCGACAAGGGCAAGGCCGCCGTCGTGGTCCAGGAGACGGCCGTGACCGGCGAGGACGGAAGTCCACTGTGGACGGCGAGGTCGAGTATCTTCGCCCGCGGCGAAGGCGGCTTCGGTGGCGAACGTGGCCCGTCCGACCGCGTGGAGTGGCCCGATCGTGCCCCGGACGCCGTCCTCGACACACCGACGCTGCCACAGCAGGCGTTGCTGTACCGCCTGTGCGGCGACCGCAACCCCCTGCATTCCGACCCGGAGTTCGCCCGCGCCGCCGGCTTCGACCGGCCGATCCTGCACGGGCTGTGCACTTACGGCGTGGTTGCGAAGAGCGTGATCGACGCTTTCCTCGACGGCGATCCCGGCCGGGTCCGGTCCTTCGGCACGAAGTTCGCCGGCGTGGTCTTCCCCGGCGAGACGTTGCGCACCCGGGTGTGGCGTGAGGACGACCGGCTGCTGGTCACCACCACCGCACCGGAACGTGACGACGCGCCGGTGCTGGCGGACACGGTGCTGGTTCCGACCTCGGCGTGACATCCTCAGCGTGATGCCGCGGGTTCGGGCGTGGGCAGGGTTTCGCCGGTCTCCAGCAACGTCTTGAGGCTCGACAGCAGTTGCGGCCAGCCGCCACTGACCGCCGACAGGACGATGCTGTCCGGCTCGAAGTCGTCGTGCACGACGGTGAGCTTGACCAGCGCCCCCTGCTGTTCGAGCGTGAAAGTCACCTTGGACCGAGGTTCGGCGGCGGCCTTGGCGCGGAACTCCTCGCCCAGCCCGTGGGTTTCGGCGTGCTCCTTGGTGAACGTGTGCCAGCGGTAGGACAGCCTGGTGTAGGGCTCGGCCTCGAGGACGACCTGCTCGGGGTCGGCGATCGTGAACTCCGGTTCGACCCACGCCATCGTCGAGCCGGGCTTCCAGTCGGTCTCGAACGTGGGCCCCCAGTAGCGGCGGGTGAACGCGGGTTCGGTCAGCGCCTGCCACAGCTTCTCGGGCGTCGTGGCGATGTAGGTCGTGTAGACGAATTCGGGCTTGCTCATCGGTTCTCCTTCGAGTGCCTTCTTCAGATCGGCGAGGGCGTCCACCCGCGCCTGGTGGTAGCGATTGATCCACCGCTCGGCGAGCGCGTTGATCGGCTCGGCGTTGAGGTAGTGCAGCTTTTCCCGGCCCCGCCGCACGGTGGTCACGAGATTCGCCGCCTCGAGCACGGCCAGGTGTTTGCTGACCGACTGCCGTGCCATCTCCAGCCCCGCGCACAGTTCGCGCAGCGTCTGGCCGTTGTGGGCGTTCAGGCTGTCCAGCAGCGCGCGGCGGCTGCCGTCGGCCAGCGCCTTGAACACCTCGTCCATCCGTCACCTCACATAGGCAGCCAATCGGCTGCCTGAACTATAGGCAGCCATCTGGCTGCATGTCAACCGGAGCTTGAACCTCCCGCTACGTGAGGTCCTATCGTGGTCCTCATGAGCGGAACCGGGGGCGCTGACCAGCGACGATGGAGTGTCGGCGCGCTGGCCAAGGCCACCGGCTCGACCGTGCGCACGCTGCACCACTACGACGAACTCGGGTTGCTGCGGCCCAGCGAACGCACCCGGTCCGGGCACCGCCGGTACACCGAAGGAGACCTCCACCGGCTGTACCGGATCCGGCTGCTGCGGCAGCTCGGGATGTCGCTGGAGGAGGTCGGTGGTGTGCTGGCCGACCCCGGTGCCCTGCACGACGTGCTCGACCGCCGTCTCGAGGAGATCGACGACGAGGTCTGGCGGCTGAACGCGCTCGGCCGCCAGATCCGGGGACTGCTGGAGCAACTGGACGACGCGCGGCTGTGCCCGGACACCGGCGAGCTGCTCACCCTGCTGGGCCGGACCAGCCTTTTCGACGGGTACATCACCCGGGAGCAACGCGACCTGCTGGACGAACGCGCCGGCGAACTCGGCGACGACGGGCGGAAATGGCTCGACACGGAATGGCCGCAGGTGCTCACGAAACTCGCGGAGCATTGCCGCGCCGGCGATCCGGTGGATTCGCCTGAAGTGCTACGAACGCTGCGACGGCTGTTCGTGGTGCTGGACATGTACACCGGCGGCGATTCCGGCCTCAAGGAGTCGGTCGCCCGGTTCTTCCGGGAGCAGGGACTCGGTGTACTGCAAGACGTGGCGCCCGAGGATTTCGCAGTCGGCGACGAGTTGTGGGATTACGTGGCGAAAGCCTACGCGGCGGCGTTGTCCGCCGGATGAAAACGGGCGGGAAACCGTCCACACGCCGAGGGGAAGAAATGTTCCGAAGATTCGCGCTGCTCTTTTCCGTCCTGTTCCTGGCGAGCACCGGGGTCGCACACGCGGCCGGCCGGTTCGTCCCGCGGCTCCCGGCACCGACCGGCCCGCACGCGGTCGGCGTCACCGATCTGCACCTGGCAGACCCCGTTCTGCCGGACCCGGGCAGCCCGACCGGCACCCGCGAAGTGATGGTGTCGGTGTTCTACCCGGCCGCGGACATCCACGGCTACCCGGTCGCCCCGCAGATGACACGCCAGGCCGCGGCGTGGTTCGCCACCACCGACACGGTGTTCCTGCACCCGGAGCTTTCGTCCACAAAGGACAAGGTGGACTGGGCGGCCACGCTGACGCACGCGCACACCGGCGCGCCCGCGCGGCCGGGCCGTCACCCGGTACTCCTCTACAGCCCGGGTTTCGGGGATCCGCGCACGCTCGGCACCGGCCTCGCCGAGGAACTGGCCAGCCGCGGATTCGTCGTGGTGACCCTCGACCACCCCGGCGAAACGAGCATCGTCGAGTTTCCCGGCGGCAGGACGCGCGACATCCGGGAGCTGAACGGCCGCGATCCCGGCACGGATCCCACGGCCTTCCGCGCGATGATCGCGACCCGGCTCGCCGATACCCGGCTGGTGCTGGACAACCTGGAAATCCTCGCCACGGGCGGGAATCCGGACGCCGAACACCGCGCGCTGCCGGAGAACCTGGGCAGTTCCCTGGATCCGCGCAGGATCGGGATGTACGGGCATTCGGCGGGCGGGACGACCGCGGCCGAGGCCCTGCACGAGGACCGGCGGATCGACGCGGCGGTCAACCTGGAAGGTTTCCTCGACTATCTCCCGGATCGGCCGGGACGAACCGGGGAACCGCTGCCGGTCGTCCGCGACGGCGTCGACCGTCCCCTGCTGTTGTGGGGCACCGACGGCTACCGCACCGAGCGGTACGACCGCGCGTGGTCGGCCATGCTCGCCCGCTCGCCCGAGTGGACGTGCCGTCGTCAGCTCGGCAACGCCACGCACTGGGTGTTCACCGACTTCGGCGCCATGGCCCCGCAACTGGAGGCCGCGGGCCTCATGACCGGTGCGCAACGGAAGTCGCTCATCGGCGCGATCGGCCCGGCGGTGTCGGTACCCGCGGTGCGTGACGGCGTCCGGTCGTTCTTCGCGCGGAACCTGCGACGCTGACGGCCTGCCGTGAGTGCCGGGTGTCCACACCCTGGTCGCCTGGCACCGGCCCCGCCGCCCCCGGTTACGGTGGTGGCAGGGCAACGACAGCAGGACGGACGACAGATGCCAGACGAGCAGGACTTCTTCGTGGTGCGCGGCCAGGTCGAATCCGGCGACAAGCGGGGGCGGGAGCTGGGCTTCCCCACCGCCAACATCGCGCTGCGCGATCAGGACGGCGCGGTCGGCGACGGGGTGTGGGCGGGCTGGGCCGAACGCGCCGACGGCACCCGCGTCGCCGCCGCCGTCTCCGTGGGCCGCCGCCCGACCTACTACGGCGCCGACGGCTACCGGCTGCTGGAGGCCCATCTGCTGGACTTCGCGGGCGACCTGTACGACGAGGTGCTGACCGTCTGGCTCGGCAAGCATCTGCGCGACCAGAAGGCGTACTCCTCCGCCGAAGAGCTGATCACGGCGTTGAAGAACGACGTCATCGCGGCCGCGGCCTGGACGGCCGAGAACCCGGCGGCGAACCTGCCCGACCCGGGCGACCCCAAGCCCGGCGAGGTCCGCAGGCTCCCCCGCGGCTAGCCCGGACGATGCTCAGCCGGCGTCCTCGGTGATTCCCCGTGCCTGACGCCGTTCCCGGTCGAAGCCGTCCGGCCAGACGGTGCTCGCGTCCGCTCTCGCCCCGGCCAGCACCGTGCGGTCGAGCCGCGCATCGGTCAGGTCCGCGCCGCGAACGTCCGCGCCACGGAGGTCCGCACCGCTGAGATCGGCGTGCCGCAGGTTCGCACCCCGCAGGTGAGCCCGGCCGAGGTTCGCCTCGGCGAGGTGGGCGCGTTCGAGATACGACCGGCGGAGGTCGGCGGAGGTCAGGTCCGCGTGTTCCAGGTGTATCCCGGCGAGGACGGCGCGCGCGAGGTTGCTGTAGCGCAGCTGGGCGCCGCCGAGCCGGGAATCGCGGAGCGCCACGCTGCGCAGGTCGACCCGGGAAAGGAAGACGACCGGCTGGTTCCACGAGGCCGGACGGCGGCCGAGCACGCCCATGGCGACCTGGATGTCGGGCGCGCGGACGCGCATCCAGGGCAGTTGCTCGTCCACCTCCTCGGTGGGATGGGCCGGCCCGTCGGGAGAACCGGCGGGCCAGGGGCTGTGGTTGCGGACGAACGCGCCCAGCATGAACTGGATCGTGTCGCGGTCCGCCGGGGAGTTCCGCGCGATGCGTTCCAGCGCGTAGAGCCCGCCGATGCGCACGTCCTGGTTGTCGCTCCCGATCTGGTCCACGGCGCGGGTGAACCGTTCGGTGAGCTGCCCTTCCCGGTTGACGTGGACCTGCCGCCAGGTCGCCCCGGCGCCCGCGACGACGAGCAGCCCGGCGGTGAGCTGCAGCAGGGTCGACCGGACGCCGTTCTGCAGTTGCGACTGCTCCTGCCGCAGGCGTATCCGCGTCTCCGCGGCGGGGATCGCGCTGAGGTCCGCGTCGGTCAACGGCGGGAACAGCACTCCCGGCACCCAAGCCAGGCTGACGAGCACGACGCCGAGAAAGAGCACCGCGCCGGCCACCACGCCCCACAGCACTCTTCGCGTCACAGGGCGGCGATGAGCATGTAGCCCATGCCCAGGCCCATGACGCCCCGGCACACCGCACGCGAGGTACGGCCCTCGACGTCGCCGGGCCGCAGCGCGCGGATGGCCGTGAGGACGGCGTCCACCACGAAGTACGCGGCGGCCGCGATCAGGACCGGCCACGCCGCGCCCGCCGAGAAGTCCATTGTGGACATGTTCAGCCACGGGCCGTGCGTGCCCGAGCCGTGCGGCATCGCGGTCACCAGGTAGAGCATCACGACGGCGGACACCGCGTGGTGCCCGCAGGCCGGATGATCATGGACGCCACCGCCGTGCTCGCGCCGGGCACGCCACCAGGCGAGGCCGGACCAGCCCGTGACGAGCACGAGCACCGCCTGCCACCCGGCGGCCGGGATCGGCCCGCCGACCGGCGAGAACATCGCGATCATCGCGACGACGAACAGCAGTTCGGCCAGGTCTCCGTTGCGGACCGTCCGGCCGAGCCGGATGTAGTCGAGCCGGGTGAGACGCAGCACGCAGGGCAGGACCAGCACCACGAAGACCCCGGTCAGGATCCAGTCCACCGCGACGAGGCCGTGCACGCGGTCCGCCTAGCCGGTTCCGGTGGCACGGCTCGCGCCGGCGTACGGGTTCCGTCCGGGCATGCCAACCTCGCCGTGTGTCGCGGAGTGATCCGCTCCACCGTGACACCGGCCGCCTCCCGGCACCAGCCGTCATTGCGGTGAATCCGTTGGCCCACTCGATGGACGGCCGGGCACACGAACCGGATATGCGTCCCGGCTAATCTCCCGTCAGGACCAGCCCGCTCGTCGGGACGCCGGTGCCCGCGGTCACCAGCACCCGCGCGGCGCCGGGAACCTGGTTGACCGCGCTGCCGCGCACCTGCCGCACGCCCTCGGCGATGCCGTTCATGCCGTGGATGTACGCCTCGCCGAGCTGGCCGCCGTGCGGGTTGAGCGGGAGCTTCCCGTCCAGTTCCAGCGCGCCGTCCGCGATGAAGTCCTTCGCCTCGCCGCGCCCGCAGAAACCCAGTTCTTCCAGCTGCATCAGCACGTACGGGGTGAAGTGGTCGTAGAGCACCGCGACGTCCACATCGGACGGTCCGAGCCCGGACTGCGCCCACAGCTGCCTGCCGACGACCCCCATTTCAGGCAATGCGGCGAGGTCGTCGCGGTAGTAGCTGGTCATCACGTACTGGTCCGGCCCGCTGCCCTGCGCGGCCGCCGAGATCACCGCGACCGGATGCGGCAGGTCGCGGGCCCGCTCGACGCTGGTGATCACCAGCGCGACACCGCCGTCGCTCTCCTGGCAGCAGTCGAGCAGATGCAGCGGTTCGGCCACCCAGCGGGAGGCCTGGTGCTCTTCGAGCGTGATCGGGCGGCCGTGGAACCACGCGTTCGGGTTGGTCGCCGCGTGTTTGCGGTCGAGTACCGCGATCCGGCCGAAGTCCTCGCTCGTGGCGCCGTAGTCGTGCAGGTAGCGGCGGGCGACCATGGCGACGGTCGCGGCGGGCGTCGCGATGCCCATCGGGTAGTGGAACGCGTTGTCCACACCGGACGAATTGACCTGGCCGGCGGCCGCGGACGACACCTGCCCGAACCGGTGCCCGGACCGTTCGTTGAAGGCGCGGTAGGCGACCACGACGTCCGCGACGCCGGTCGCGACGGCCATCGCCGCCTGCTGCACGGTCGCCGCCGCGGCCCCGCCGCCGTAGTGGATCCGGCTGAAGAAGCTCAGTTCCGGGATGCCGAGTTCGCGGGCCACCGCGATTTCGCTGTTGCCGTCCATGGTGAACGACACCAGACCGTCCACATCGGACGGGGCGAGCCCGGCGTCGGCGAGGGCTTGCGAGACGCACTCGGCGGCGAGGCGGAGTTCGCTGCGGCCCGAGTCCTTGGAGAACTCGGTCGCGCCGATCCCGGCGATGGCGGCCTTTCCGGAAAGGGTCACGACGCACCGCCCGGCATGGTAAGTTCCACGGTTCCCGTCACGTGTTCGCCCAGACTGTCCACAGCGGACACCGAGAGCACGACGTCGGCGCCGTCGCGTTCGATCACCCGCCCGGTAAAGGTGAGCGTGTCGTAGGCGTAGCACGGTACGCCGAGGCGGATCTTGATCGAGCGCACGAGCGCCTCCGGCCCGGCCCAGTCCGTGACGAAGCGCTGCACGAGCCCGGTGTCGGTGAGGATGTTGAGGAAGATGTCCTTGGAACCTCTGGCGACCGCCGCATCGCGATCGTGGTGGACGTCCTGGAAGTCCCGGGTGGCGAGCGCGGTGCTCACCACGAACGTCGGCGTCGCCTCGATCCTCAGCGGCGGCAGTTCGGTACCGACCGTACAGTCCACAGTCATCGCGCCACCTTCCACGCGGGCAACGTCAGCTCGTCGTCGATCCGGACGAACGCGGCCTCGACTGGAAGTCCGATGTGGACGTCGTCCGGCGAGGCGTCGAGCAGTTCGGCCATCACACGGACGCCCTCCTCGAGTTCCACGAGCGCCACGACGAACGGGAGTTCCTTGCCGGGCACGGGCGGGTGGTGGTGCACGACGTAGCTGTACACCGTTCCCCGTCCACAAGCGACGACGTAGTCCGGCACGGTGTCGAGCGAGCCGTCCGGCGGCATCGGACCGGGCGGATGCCGCAACGTCTCGCCCCAGCGCTGGATCCGCAGTTCCCCCGCTTTCAGGCCCTCCCAGAAGAACTCGGTGTCCTTGCTGATCACCGGGCGCAACACCGGTGCCTTCACGGCGGGGGCCGGTGCGGCGCCGGGCGGGCGGAACTTGAGGACCCGGAACACCATGTCCGCCACGGCTTCCTCGCCCACATACCAGGTGGTCCGCGTCGTGACGAACCAGCCTTCGCCGAGTGCCGTGCGCTTCGGGCCGACGACGTTCTCCAGCTTCGTCGTGGCGGCTACGTGCTCGCCGTGCCGGAGATAACGGTGGTAGGTCTGTTCGGAGTTCGTCGCCACCACCGAGGTGAACCCCGCCTGGTCGAGCACCTCCATCATCGCGCCGAGCGGATCGTCGGCCGCGCGCGTTCCGTGCAGGCCGTTCATCGTCCACACCTGCGCCATCGCGGGCGGCGCCACGAGTCCCTTGTGGACACTGCCGGCGGCGAACCCCGGGTCCGTGTACACCGGGTTCCGATCGCCGAGCGCTTCGACCCAGTTGTTCACCATCGCCTGGTTGACCGCGTCACGCGCGAGCCGTGGCGAGGATTCCCCTTGTGCGGCAATGCGCTCGGCCGCTTCTTGCACATCCATGATTCGCTCGCAAGCTTCGTTCATCGCGGCACCCTCGGCAGCCCGAGACCGGCGGTGGCGATCAGCTCGCGCTGGATCTCGCTGACCCCGCCGCCGAACGTCAGCACCAGGTTCCGCTTGGCGAGGACGTCCAGGAACTCGGCCAGCGCCGCCGTTTCCGGCTCGGCCGGATCACCATGGCGTGCCACGATCTCCTCCAGTCTCCTGCCGATCCGCTGGATCCGTTCCGAGCCGAACACCTTCGTCGCCGAGGCGTCCGCCACGGCGACCGGCGCGCTCGCGGAAGACGCCGCGACCTGCCAGTTCAACAGCTCGTTGACCCGCGCGGTGGCCAGCGCCTCGGCCAGCACCGCCCGGACGTCGGGCAGGTCGAGCAGCGGCGTCCCGTCCGGGGTCTCGCGCGTGGCGGCCCAGGCGCGGACCCGGTCGTACAGGCCGCCGATCCGCCCGGCGGGGCCGAGCATGACGCGTTCGTGGTTGAGCTGGGTGGTGATCAGCTTCCAGCCCTCGTTCTCCTTGCCCACCAGCATGTTCGCGGGCACGCGGACGTCCGAGTAGTAGGTCGCGTTCACGTGGTGCGCGCCGTCGCAGGTGATGATCGGCGTCCAGGAGAAGCCGGGATCGCGCGTGTCGGCGATGAGGATCGAGATGCCCTTGTGCTTCGGCGCGTCCGGCACGGTGCGCACCGCGAGCCAGATGTAGTCCGCGTCATGCGCTCCGGTGGTGAAGATCTTCTGGCCGTTGACGACGTATTCGTCGCCGTCACGCACCGCCGTCGTGCGCAGCGAGGCGAGGTCCGTCCCGGCCTCCGGCTCGGTGTACCCGATCGCGAAATGCACCTCGCCCGCCAGGATCTTCGGCAGGAACAGGGCTTTCTGCTCCTCGGTACCGAAGGCCTGCAGCGTCGGCCCGACGGTCTGGAGCGTGACCGAGGGAAGCTGGATCTCGGCGCGCGCGGCCTCGTCGACGAACAGGTGCTGTTCGATCTCCCCGAAGCCGCGGCCGCCGTACTCCTTCGGCCAGCCGACGCCGAGCCACCCGTCGCGGCCCATCCGCCGCACGAGCTCGCGGAACATCGGGCCGTGCCGCTCACGCAGCATTTCCCGGCGCTCCTCCGGGCTGAGCAGCCCGGCGAAGTACTTCCGCAGTTCGGCCCGCAGCGCCTGCTGCTCGGCCGTCAGTTCGACATGCATCCGATGCTCACCCCGCCACTCGTTCGCCGAGCCTGCCGAGCCGGTGCGCGGCCCCGCCGACCGCACGGGCCAGATCCTTGACCGCCGACGAATACCGGTGCAGCGGATAGGTTTCGTCGACGCCGACGCCGCCGTGCAGATGGTGGCAGATCGCCAGCGCGGCCGGCGCTTCCTCGGCCAGCCAGTACGCGGCGACGTCGAGATCGGCGTCCGCGTCCAGGCCCTGCGCGAGCCGCCACACCGCCGACGTCGCGGCGAGGTGCACGGTCCGCGACGCGATGTAGACGTCCGCGATCTGCTGGGCCACCGCCTGGAATGTCGCGAGTGGACGGCCGAACTGCGTGCGTTCCCCGACATGCCGGGAAGTCAGGGCGAGCGCGCCCGCGAGCAGGCCGTCGCCGAGCGCGACCGCGCCGGCGAGCGCGAACCGGTGCAGGGCCGCGACCGCTTGTCCCCCACCGGATTCGGTGAGCAAGTCCGCTTCGGACACCGCGACGGCGTCCAGTTTCACCGTGTATTCCGGTGTCTCCGAGGAATTCCGCGACGCGGTGAGCGTGACGCCGTCGGCGCGCGGATCGACCAGGAACACGCCGGTGCCGCCGGGCATCGACACCGGGGTCAGGATCCGCGCGGACTCGGCCGCGTAGGGCACGGCCGTCTTGACCCCGTCGAGCCGCCAGCCGCCGTTCGCGGTGGCGGTCGTCGCGGGCCGGGCGGTCAGCGGGGCGGACGGTTCGTGCAGGGCCGCGGTCAGCAGCGCCTCCCCCGTCGCGACCGGCGGGAGCAACGCGGCGCGTTGCTCAGGGCTGCCCAGCGCGTCCACCGGCAGGACACCGAGTGCCAGCGCGGGCAGCGCGGGCACGGGCGCGGCGGCCCTGCCGGCCTCGGTGAGCACCTGGGCGACCTCCGCGACGCCGAGCGCGTCACCGTCCAGGTCGGACGGCAGCGCGAGCGCGAGCAGCCCGGCCTCGGCCAGCGCGTGCCACACGCTGCCGGGGTCGCCGTCCTTGCCGAGCACCTTCGCGGTGAGCGCGATGATCTCGGTCTGCGTATCGTCAAGGGTGAAGTCCATCCACCGCCTCCGGATGGGCGTAATATTGAAACCTGTTCTAGTCTTAGCCGGAACGGGCGGGATCGGCAACCCCCGGGGAGAGGGCGTATGGACCGCGGCACCATCTCCGACGCCGGCTGGCTGGTCACGCGACGGCTGGTGACGATCCCGCCGACCGCGGGCGTGCCCGACCCGAAGCCGCTCACGCTGCCGGGCCGGGGAGAAACCGTTTTCGTCGACGTCGGGCCGCGCCACGCGCCCGCGATCGTGCTGCTGCATTCGGTCGCCTGCACCGGCTTGCTCACCTGGTATCCGGTGCTGGAGCGGCTTTCGGCGCGGTACCGGGTGGTGGTGTTCGACCAGCGCTGGCACGGCCAGGGCATCCGGTCAGCGCAGTTCCGGCTGGCCGATTGCGCCGAGGACGTCGTCGCGGTCGCCGACGCTCTCGGGCTGGACACCTTCGCCGTCGGCGGTTACTCGATGGGCGGGATGGTCGCCCAGCTCGTCGCGCACGCAGAACCAGAACGTGTTTCAGGTCTCATCCTGTGCTCGACCGCGAGCAACTTCCGGCGCGGTGTCCGCCAGCGTGTCGCGCTCGACGTCTTCGGCCGCGCGCTGACGCGGTTCCGCGAGAGCGCGCGCATCGGCGCCGTGCCGGGCGAGCCCCGGCGGGCGCGGCTGGCCCGGCTGGAGGATCACCGCTGGGCGCTGGCCGAGTTCCGCTCCACCAGCGCCTGGGAGATCGCGGTCGCGATCGACGAGATCGGCCGGTTCGACTCGCGGCCGTGGCTGCCCTCGATCCGGCAGCCGGCGTCGGTCGTGGTGAGCAGCCGCGACCGGTTCATCGCCCCGGCGCATCAGCGGACCCTCGCGCGGCTCATCCCCGGCGCGGCGAGTTACGAGATCCCGGCCGGGCACGCCGCGTGTGTGCTCAACGCGAAGGAGTTCGTGCCGGCGGTCATGGCCGCGGTGACGTCGGTCCACGCCCGCTGACGGTGCCGCGCGCTAGTCTTCCGGCACCAGCGAACCTTGGGGGTAGTGGTGACCGATCTGCGTGATGTCCTGGAGAAGCACGTCGGCGGCGCGGGGGCGCCCGGCGCGGTCGCGCTGATCGCGCGCGGCGACGAGACCGAGGTGGTGGCCCTCGGCTCCCACGACGTCGAAGGCACCACCGCAATGGCGCGGGATTCGATCTTCCGCGTCGCCTCGATCACCAAGCCGATCGTCGCCGCGGCGGTCCTGACGCTGATCGAGGACAGCCTCGTCGCGCTGGACGACCCGATCGGGAAGTGGCTCCCGGAGCTGGCGTCCCCGAGCGTCGTACGGACCCCGGCCAGCCCGGTCGAAGACGTGGTCCCGGCCACCCGGCCGATCACCGTGGCCGATCTGCTCGATTTCCGGGCCGGGTGGGGGTTTCCGGCCGATTTCTCCCTGCCCGCGGTGCGTCTGCTGTTCGAACAGGTGCAGGCGGACCCGCGCAACCCGGCATCCTTCCCTGCGCCGGACGAGTGGCTGGCGAAGCTGGCCCGCGTGCCGCTGCTGCACCAGCCGGGCGAGGCGTGGCTCTATAACACCTGTTCGGACCTGCAGGGCATCCTGATCGCCCGGGTCTCCGGCCGGTCGCTGCCCGAGTACCTGGCCGAACGGGTCTTCGAGCCACTCGGCATGACCGACACGGGATTCGTGGTGCCGCCGGAGAAACGTGCCCGGTTCACCCGCCTCTACGCGCCCGGCGACGACGGTCCCGTCCCGGGCAGCGCCCCGGACGACGCCTGGCACACGCTGCCGCCGTTCCCCTCCGGTGGCGGCGGGCTGGTCTCGACCGCCGACGACTGGGCCGCCTTCGGCCGGATGCTGCTGGGCGGCGGAAGCCTCGACGGACGCCGGGTGCTCTCGGCCGAGTCGGTGCGGCGGATGACGACCGACCATCTGAGCCCGGCGCAGCGGGAAGCGAGCACGCTGTTCCTGGAAGGGCAGGGCTGGGGTTACGGCGGTTCGGTGGACATCGCGGCCGTCGATCCGTGGAACGTGCCCGGCCGCTACGGCTGGGTCGGCGGCACCGGCACGACCGCGCACGTCATCCCCGCCACCGGCACGGTCGCGGTCCTGCTCACCCAGCTGGCGATGACCGCGCCGACCCCGACCCCGCTCATGCGGGAGTTCTGGCGGTACGCGGTGACGGCGTGAGTCAGTGCGGCGACACCAGGTCGGCGGGCCGGAGCGTCAGCGCGTACGGCTTCTCGAGCCGGACTTCGTCGTCGCCGCGTCCTTCACCCACCAGCGTGTAGGACTCGCCGTCGAGGTCGAAACAGCTCAGGTTCGGGACCCGCGGGTCGATCACCCAGTAGTGCGGGCAGCCCGCCGCGGCCAGCCGGGCGGGCTTGAGGTGATGGTCGATGTACTCGCTCGAGGGCGAGACGACCTCGACGGCGAGCACCGGGATCCCGACCAGCGCGCGATCGGTGAAACTGTCCCGCCTGCCCACGACGACGTCGGGGATGAGCACCGTGTGCTCGTCGAGCACGACGTCCACCGGTGCCGGGAGCACCTCGCAGTCCGCGGGGCACAGGGGGGTGAGCGCGGCAAGCAGGCGCGCGACCACCCTCTGGTGCAGCGGGCGCGGGGACGGGCTCACTAGAAGTGTCCCGTCGACCAGTTCGTACCGACGACGTTCATCGGTGATCAACTCCAGGTCCCGGCGGGTGAGACGGTCTCCGTGCGCGAACATCGGGACGGTCTCCATGCTGCCCCCACCACCTGCCAGGACGGGAATGGACTCGGCCAGCGTAGTCGTGCACGGGCCGCAGCGCTAACCAGCGCACCGTGACGACTCCGCACGACCGGCCTATTCCCCCGCCGCCATTCCCGCCATCGCCGTCACCAGGCGTGCGCACATTTCCCCCGGCCCGCCCGAACAGAGCAGGATCACCCGGAAAGGCGTCCATTCGAGTAATGATCGAGAATTCCCGATTCCGCCATTCGCTGTCGCCCCATCGGTTACTCGATCACAACCTCCTGGTCGCCTGACCAGCGATGAAACCATTTCCGGTGATCCGCCCGCGCGTTCGCGGCCATCGGCGAAGTATACCGCGAACATAGCGGGTGACTCACGGCAGGATAACGGCGAATCCGCGTTCAACCGGATTTCATCTTTTCGGTTCTCGAGCGGCGGGTAGTGGTCATCGGCGTTCACGATCACCGGCGTATTCTGGGGAGAGGCAGTTGTCCGTGACCACGCCGCCGATCACCCAGGGTGTCTCGGTGTACGTACGACCGGGTGGTTCCATGGCCGCTTCGTCCGCCCCGAGCAAACCCGCCTCCCTCTTCCGCCTCGACGGCACCGAGGCCGAAACGCTGGTCTCGCTGAAGCCCGAGCAGGTCACCGTCGACACCGACGTCGACATCTCCGGGACCCGCGCGCGGCTGGTGGCCGGCGCCTTCCACACCGAGGTCCCCCAGTGGGTCCCGCACGCCGCCGCGCTGACCGGCAACGAGCTCGACCTGTCCGCCGAACTACCGTTCGCCGTGCTGCTGGTCCCCCGTCCACCGTGGACCTACGCCGTGACGTGGGGCGCCGGACATCTCGCGCTGAACGACGAACACGTCGAGCAGGGTTTCGGCCTGATGTTCGGGATCCGGCGGCTGGACCCGTTCGACCTCGGGCTGATCGCCAGCGCCGCGCTCGACGCGTCGGCGCGGGCCACGCAGATCTCCATCCCCGGCGGCGGCGAGCTGTCCGCGTTCCGCCTGGAACCCTACGGCGAACTGGTCAACCGGCTGGCGGGCGCGGCGGACCTCACCGAGCTGACCTACGGCCGGATCACCGGGAAGCGGTACCGGATCCGGGTCGGCAACGCGCTGTGGGTCCCGCTGGCCAAGGAGCCCCGCGCGTTCCTGGCCGACCTCGACGCGGTCGGCGCGGTGGTCGACGAACCGGACCGGAACTCGGCGCTGCGCTTCATCGCCCAGACCCGCCCGCTGGACCGGCACCATCGCCTGCTGCCCACGCTCGAAGACCGGCTCGCCGAGGCGCTCGGCGGCGCGGACGACGGCGCGCTGGGGCTGGCGTGGCCCGCGACGGCGGTCCGCGAGGCGGAGCACGCCGGGTCGTTCCGGATCACCGGGCTGGGGTCCGGTGGCCCGTTCACCGCCGAGGGACGGCTGGAACTGGAGCACCTCACCGGCCGTCTCGCCACGCTCGACGTCGAGAAGCGCGTCAAAGCTCTGCGCGCGGGACGTGTCGTGACGTGCGCCGACGACGCGGGCGAGGAGGAGTCCGGCGCCGCGATCCCGGCCGCGAAGTGGGTGGTCTTCGAGGCCACGATCGATCACGTCCGGTACGTGTTCCACCAGGGCCGCTGGTACCGGATCGGGGAAACCTACGTCGAGCAGATGCGCGCCCAGGTGGCCGCGCTGCTGGAGCGCCGGTACGCGTGGCCCGAGGTGAAGTGGACGCCGAGCGGTGAGCCCGACGACGAGCACCGCTACTGCCGGAAGGTCGCTCGCGAACCCGGTTTTCTGTGCCTGGACAAGGATTTCGCGACGACACCGCTGCATCCCCGCTTCGAACTGTGCGATCTGCTCGGGCCGGGCAATGAGCTGATCCACGTCAAATGGCTCGGGCGCGCGACGGCCGCGAGCCACCTCTACACGCAAGCGCTCGTTTCGGCCGAAGCCCTCCGCGACGAGCCGGACGCGCTCGCCCAGCTCGCCGCGAAGGCCTCGGCGCTGGATGCGGCCCGGGTCGTCACCGAATCCCCCGGCACGGTCGTGCTGGCCGCCGCCGGACGGTCGTGGCACGTCGACGAGCTGTTCACGCTGTCGCAGGTCGCGTTGCTGCGCCTGGACCGCGCGGTGCGGGCACTGCGAGCGGAGCTGCGTTTCGCCGATATCCCGTACACGCCGAAGTCCCGGACACGGACGAAACCGTCGCGAAGGCGGCGTTAGGCGGGCGCGGCCTTGAGCAGTTCGGCCAGCGCGTCGGGCAATGCGTCGGCGAGCGGCCAGAGATCCTGGACGAGTTCCTTCGCGCCGAGCAGCCCGACGTCGACCTTGCCCGCGTTGGACAGCACGGTGATGTTGAGCCCGGCGCCGTGGAACACCGGCCCCAGCGGGTAGAGCCCGGTGATCCGCGCGCCGAGCAGGTACAGCGGCATCGGCGGGCCCGGCACGTTGGAGACGACGAGGTTGTGCACCACCGGGTGTTTTTCGGCCAGCCGCAACGCCGAATACGCGCGCACCGCCAGGCCGAACATCGACGCGGCGGAGAACTGCGCCCAGTCGGCCAGCATGTCGGCGTCGATGTCGTAGTGGTGTGCCTTGGACCGCCGGTTCGCCTCGGCGAGGAAGAACACGCGCGCGGCGGGATCGGGCAGGTGGGTGGGCAGCGAGGCGAAGAAGGCGGACACCTTGTTGCTGCCGCCCTCGCGTTCGGTGCGTTCGTGCACCGACACCGGGACGGTCGCCACCAGCGGGTCGCCGGGCAGTTCGCCGCGATCGTCGAGGAACTGGCGCAGCGCACCGGAAACGAGCGCGAGCACGACGTCGTTCACGGTGACGCGGAAGGCGTTCTTGACGCGCTTGACGTCTTCGAGGTCGAGTTGCGCGTAGGCGACGCTGCGGTGCCCGGTGATGGTCCCGTTGAGCGAGGTCCTCGGCGCGGTGAACGGCACGGGCATTCCCTTGCCCCGCAAGGCTTTCCCGAGCCAGCCGGGGACCAGCTCGACCAGGTCGGGCAGCAGTTTCACCAGCGCGTAAGGACGTTTGACCACCGTGGCTACACCCGAGCGCAGCAGGTCGAACCTGCCCGGCACATGCGCGTTGCGCCGCTCTTCGGGTTCGATGTCCGGCGGCGGTGCGTCCGGGGAAAGCCCGGCCAGATAGGCGATCAGGCTGGCGCCGCTGACACCGTCCACACTGGCGTGGTGCATCTTGATCAGCACCGCGATCCCGCCGTCGGCGAGGCCCTCGATCACGTAGAGCTGCCACAGCGGATGCGTGCGATCCAGCTGCTGGCCCGCGATGTGCGCGCACAGCTCGGCCAGTTCGGTGCGGTCGCCGGGCGCGGGCACGCCGATGCGGTGCACGTGGTGGTCGAGGTCGAAGTCCTCGTCCTCCACCCACACCGGATGCCCGACATTCCAGAGTGGATTGTGCAGTTTACGGCGGAATGCCGGGATCAGCAGGACCCGTTCGGCCAGCTGCCGCTTGAACTCCGCGAAGCTGTACCCGCCCGGCATCGTCGTGCCGTCGAGGGTGATCAGGCCGCAGACGTGCAGGACCTGCGAGGACGTCTCGAGGTAGAGGAAGCTCGCGTCCAGGCCGCTCAGTCTCTGCATACCGCAAGCCTAAGGCAGATCCAGTAACCCGGCCGCCGCGTGTACGCGCGGGTAGCATCGGGCGGGTGCAGCCGAATTTCCTGACCCGCCGCGCGATCCAGCTCGCCCTCACGGCCAACGCCGTGCGCCCGGTGCGTTCGAAGCGCGCGACGATCCCGCTGTTCTTCGCGGGCTGGCTGGCCGACGAACTGGCGCCCCAGCAGCTCGCGCTCACCGCCGCCGACACGGCCGTCCACCTGGCACGGCACGGTGCGCGCAGGCCGTCGGACCGGATCGGGCTCGCGCTGGCCGGGCTGACCGCCGCCGGGCTCGGTTCGCTGATCGCGACGGCCCGGCGCGCCAGGGGCGAGGTCGAGGACGCGCTGACCGAGGCGCTCGGCGAGGACTACGGCTCGCGGCTCGCCCACCCGCCGAACCCGCGCGACCTGGCGACCCCGTGGGGCCAGCTGCTGCTGCCGTTCCGGATGCACGACCCGGAGGTGGTGGTCGAGCGGAACATCGCCTACGCCCCCGGCGGCAAGCGGTACCTGCTGGACGTCTACCGCCCGCGGAAACCCGTGTCGGACGCGCCGGTACTGCTGCAGGTGCACGGCGGGGCGTGGGTGATCGGCAACAAGGAGGAGCAGGGCAGGCCGCTCATGCTGCACATGGCGCGGCGGGGCTGGGTCTGCGTCGCGATCAACTACCCGCTCGCCCCCGCCGCCCGCTGGCCCGCGCACATCCTCGGGGTGAAGCAGGCGCTGATCTGGATCCGCGAGCACATCGCCTCCTACGGCGGGGACCCGCGGTTCGTCGCGGCCACCGGCGGTTCGGCGGGCGGGCACCTCGCCGCGCTGCTCGCGCTGACCGCGAACGATCCGATGTACCAGCCGGACGCCCCCGGTGTCGACACGAGCGTGCAGGCCTGCGTCCCGCACTACGGCGCCTACGACTTCGCCGCGACCACCGGCTCCCGGTCGAGCACGCTCCGGCGGGACCAGCTGCTGGCGCGGCGGGTGTTCGCCCCGGACCGCGATCCGGTAAACCACCTCGACGACTACGTCGCGGCGTCCCCGCTGGACCGGATCACCGGGGACGCGCCGCCGTTCTTCGTCATCCACGGCAAGCACGATTCGCTGATCCCGGTGCGGGAGGCGCGCGAATTCGTGCGGCGGCTGCGGGAGAAGTCGCGGGAGCCGGTCGCGTACGCGGAGCTGGCCGGGGCACAGCACGCGTTCGACGTGTTCCCGTCCATCCGCAGCGCGCACGTGGTGCGTGGAGTGGAACGGTTCCTGGAGCACAGTTACCGGAGCTGGGCGGCGAAGTAGGCGAAGTCGCGTACCCGGACGGACGACTCGCGTAGCTGACCGGTCGGCTCGCGTGCCTCGGCGGCGGGCTCGCGTGATTGGACGGCGCGCTCGTGTGATTGGGCGCGTAACTCGCGTGATTGGGTGGCGATCTCACGGGGTGGGGTAGGCGAGGTCTAGGGGGTCATCGGAGGGCGGGGCGTCCAGGCGCCATTCGGGGCCTTCGCGGACGAAGCGGTACCAGCGGGCGTCGCGGCCGTAGCGGAGCTGGACGTCGCCCTGGGTGACGCGGTTGCGCCAGACCTTCACCTGACCGGTCAGGCCGGCATCGGCGAGTTCGGCGCGGGCGCGTTCGAGGGGGCCGGGACCCGGCTGCCAGGATTCCCGGAGCACGGCAAGGCCGCCGCGGCCCGCCTCCCGCCAGGCATGGGCCCAGCGGGTCAGCTCGCGGAGCGGGACTTCCGCCTCGGCGGCGAGCGGGCCGAGGTCACCAGGGCGGGTGGCCGCGCGGCGGGCCAGATCCTCCTCGAACGTCAGATCCGCCACCGCGGGCGCGCCGTGGACCAGCAGATCGCGGGCCAGCGCGGCGGCGTCGGCGGCGAGAGTGGTCAGCGCGGCGGCGGTCCAGCCGGTGCTCGCGGGCGGATCCAGATCGAGGACGGCCGGGGTGCCCGCGGCCTCGGGCGCGGCGGGCAGCGGCGGGACCGGGCCGACGCGTCGGGAGAACGCGGCACGCGGGGTCAGGCCGGGATTCTTCTTCGGTGGCAACGCCTTTCCGGGCTTCTCGCCGTCGCCGCCGCGGGGTGTGCGGCGGGCGCGGAGTTCCGCGAGGACGTCGTCACGGGATCTGCCGCGGAGCAGGAACA
The DNA here is from genome assembly GCF_042739895.1 of Amycolatopsis sp. NPDC059021. Taxonomy (NCBI): domain Bacteria; kingdom Bacillati; phylum Actinomycetota; class Actinomycetes; order Pseudonocardiales; family Pseudonocardiaceae; genus Amycolatopsis; species Amycolatopsis sp. NPDC059021. The sequence continues at coordinate 51,972 of NZ_JBHYIQ010000039.1, read as the reverse complement.
ACACAAACGGATCGGCGTCGACCTCGTCGGCGACGACGTAGTACACGGCCGCGACGTGCTTGCAGGGGTTGGCCGAGTCCGGGCAGGAACACCGCGGCTTGAGGTCGCCGGGGCCGGGGAGCAGATCGGCCCCGGCTTCGCGGGCCTGCTCGGCCAGTTCCTCCGGCAGTTCGCCGTCGAGCAGGGCCGCGGCATGACCCAGCCGCGTACCGGCGACCTCGAGCAGGGCGTCCCACTCCGCCGGGGCGAACTCCCGCATCCGGATGGTCACCTTGTACGGGACGGGGCGGCTCCCCCGGACCCGCGCGGAGATCTCCCCGACACCGACGGCCAGCCCGCCGACGGTGCCCTTGCGGGCGTACGTCCGCCCGCGCGGCAGCCGGTTCGGGTCCAGCTTCGCCCGCTGTTCCAACGCGTCGACCCAGGCCCGCCCCCACCAGGTGTTGCCGAACGTCCGGCGCGGCGGCATTACCCCGAACCCAGGCGGACCAGATCGGCGAGCTGATCGTCGGACAGCTCGGTGATCCAGTCCTCACCCGCGCCCACGACGGCGTCGGCGAGACCCCGTTTCTGTTCCAGCACGGCCGCTATCCGCTCTTCCAATGTTCCCTCGGCGATCAGCCGGTGCACCTGGACCGGCCGGTCCTGCCCGATCCGGTACGCCCGGTCGGTGGCCTGGTCCTCCACCGCCGGATTCCACCAGCGATCGTAGTGGATGACGTGCGTGGCCCTGGTCAGGTTCAGCCCCACGCCGCCCGCCTTGAGCGAGAGCAGGAACACCGGGATCTCGCCCGCCTGGAACCGCTCGACCATGTCCTCGCGCTCGGCGGGTGTGTTCTTCCCGGACAGCAACGCCACCGGCAGCCCGCGTTCGGCCAGCCTGCGCTCCAGCAGTTCGCACAGCTTGACGTACTGGCTGAACACCAGCACGCTGTCGCCCTCGTCGAGGATGACGTCGAGCAGTTCCTCGAACGCGGCGAGCTTGCCCGACCGCCCGGTCAGCGCGCCACGGGGCTCCTTGAGGTACTGGGCGGGATGGTTGCAGATCTGCTTGAGCTCGGTGAGCAGCTTGAGCACCTGGCCGCGCCGCTGCACGCCCTCGGACTCGCGGATCAGCGCGAGGTTCTCCCGCACCACCGCCTCGTACAGGGTCGTCTGCTCGGCGGTGAGCGGGACGAACCGGTCGGTCTCGGTCTTGCGGGGCAGCTCCGGCGCGATGTCCGGGTCGGTTTTGCGGCGCCGCAACAGGAACGGCCGCACGGTGCCGGCGAGCCGCTCGGTGACCGCCGGATCGCGGTCGCGCTCGATGGGCTTGGCCACGGTGCGGCGGAAGCGGTCCAGCGGGCCGAGCAGGCCGGGCGTCGTCCAGTCCACAATGGACCACAGCTCGGTGAGCCGGTTCTCGACCGGGGTCCCGGTGAGCGCGACCCTGGCCGCGGCCGGGATCTTCCGCAGTTCCTTCGCCGTCGCCGACAACGGGTTCTTGACGTGCTGGGCCTCGTCGGCCGCGACCAGACCCCAGTCCACTTCGGACAGTGCGGCCCGATCCCTGCGCAGGACGCCGTAGGTGGCGAGCACGACCTCGCCGGGCCGCAGCTCGTCCAGATGCCGCCCGCCGCCGTGGAACCGGCGGAGCGGGACCCCCGGCGCGAACCGGGCGAACTCGCGTTCCCAGTTGCCCAGCAGCGACGTCGGGCACAGCACCAGTGTCGGCCCCGCCGCGGTCTCCTGCCGGTGCAGATGCAGCGCGATCAGCTGGATCGTCTTGCCCAGCCCCATGTCGTCGGCGAGGCAGGCGCCCAGGCCCAGCCCGGTCATGGTGGCCAGCCACGCCAGCCCGGCCCGCTGGTACGGGCGCAGCGTCGCGCACAGCCCCGGCGGCGGTTCGACCGGCTCGCCGGCCCGTTCCCGGATCCGTTCGACGAGCCCGCCCAGTGCCGAGGGCGCCTCGAACTCGACGCGTTCGCCGTCGAGCTCCAGCTCCCCGGACAGCGCGGCGGCCAGCGCCTCCGCGCCGGTGAGCGTGCGCTCGCGGCGGGCGCGCATCCGCGCGAGGAGGCCGGGATCGACCCGGACCCACTGGCCGCGCAGGCGGACAAGGGGCCGTTTCGCCTCGGCGAGCGCGTTCACCTCGGCGTCGGTCAGCTCCTCGCCGCCGAGGCTGAGCCGCCAGCGGAACTTCAGCAGCCCGTTCAGGTCGAACACCGGGCCGGTGACGCTCCCCGGCTGCTGGGTAGCCCCCGCCTTCGCCTTGACCTCGCCGCTGAAGAGGCCCTTCTGCCACAGCACCTCGATCCCGGCGCCACCGAGATCGCGGCTGCCGTCGGTGAGCAGGTCGACGACCTCCTCGTCGCTCAGCGGCAGCTCGGCAGGCGCGGGTTCGGCCAGTACCTTGCCCAGCGGTGCCCATGCCCGCGCCCCGCGGCGCAGGCCGAGCAGCAGCTGGGTCTCGACCCCGTCCCCGAGCCGGTTCAGCACGGCGTCCGGCGCGTCCCAGAGTGTCGCCGCCTCGACCACCAGGCTCGGCTCGGCGACGCTGCGCACCGCCAGCACTCCGGCGAACGTGGACTCCTGTTCGGGTTCCTGTCTCGCTTCGACGCGCAGGAGGAGCTGAGCACCGCGAGGCTGACGCGCGTCCAGCTCGGCGAGCCAGGCCGCGCCGTCCTCACCGACGAGGGCAGGCTCGACCGCCGAGAACGCCGCCGGGCCGCCCGCCGCTGCCGCCGGAGTGCGCACCAGCACATCCGCCGTGGCATCCCACAGCGCGCGGACGAGCGACTCCGGCGAATGCAGCCGGATCCGTTTCAGCCCGGACAGCGGCAGCGCGTGTGCCTCGGGCGGCAACGCGCCGGCCAGGCCGCGCAACAACTCCTCGTCACCCGCGTCGAGCGGGCCGACTCGCCACGAGCCGACGCCGCTCGGCGAGACCGAGGGCCGCAGCCTGCCGCGTGCGACGAGGTTGACCCCGGCGTTGACCGCGGCCGACCACGCCGCCATCGCCGGGCTCGCGTCCTCCCCGACCACCAGCAGCCGCGGGATGGCGCGCGCCAGCGGGACGACGCTCGCCTCGACCTTCGTGCGCCGGAACTTCTTGCCCTCCGGTAACACGAGCTCGATGGCGGTATCGCCCTCGACGCCTTCTCCCCACAGCGCGAGTACGCCCTCCCTCGGCGGATCCGAGGGGACGTAGGTGGCCTGGGTGCCTGCTGCGAACTCCACGCCGTGCACGGTATGCCACGGGTACGACAAACGGCGGTACCGCGCCCACCGGGAAGGTCACCGGGGCAGGCCGAGCAGCCGTTCCGCCGTGAGCGAACGCAGCACCTGCGTGGTGCCGCCCGCGATGGAAAGGCAGCGGGACACCAGGAATTCGTGCTGTGCTTCGGCCGCCGCCCCGCCCGCGGCGAGGATGTCCGCGCCGTGGAATTCGAGCGCGAACTCGGCGACCTCCTGGCGATGCCGGACGCCGAGCAGCTTCCGGACGCTCGACTCCGCGCCCGGGTCCTGTCCGCCGAGACGCCGCAGTGCCGCGCGGAGGTCGAGCACGGAACACGCGCTGCCCTGGCCGATCAGACCGCCCAGCCGTTCACGGGCGGTGACGTCGAGCTGCGCGAGATTCAGTGTCGCGACAAGGTTTTCCACGCCTTCGCCGACCGAGGAGCCACTGCCGAGCGCGACGCGCTCGTTGGCCAGCGTCGTCCGCGCCAGCCGCCAGCCGCCGTCGATCTCCCCGACGACGTCGGAATCCGGCACGAAGACGTCGTCGAGAAACACCTCGTTGAACACCGCCTCGCCGGTGATCTCACGCAGCGGCCGCGTCGTGATGCCCTCGGCACGCATGTCCACCAGGAAGTACGTGATCCCCTTGTGCTTGGGGGCCTCGGGATTGGTACGGGCGAGGCAGATGCCCCAATCCGCTTCGCGCGCGAGCGACGTCCACACCTTCTGCCCTGTGAGCCGCCAGCCGCCGTCGACGCGGCAGGCGGCGGTGCGCAGCGACGCGAGATCCGAACCTGCGCCGGGCTCGCTGAACAGCTGGCACCAGGTGAGTTCGCCGCGCAGCGTGGGCAGGGCGAACCGGGCCCGCTGCTCGTCGGAGCCGTGTTCGAGGATGGTCGGCACGGCCCAGGCGCCGACGACGAGGTCGGGGCGGCGGAGCCCGGCGTCGGCGAGCGCGTTGTCGATGCGGAGCTGCTCGGCGGCGCCGGCGTCTCGGCCGTACGGGGCGGGCCAGTGCGGGGCGAGCAGGCCGGCGTCGGCCAGTGCTGCCCGTTGCTCTTCCACCGGCAGGTAAGCGATTTCGGCGACCTGTTCGCGCAACGCCGCGTCGTCCCCGACGTCGACGGCGAGGGTGCGGTGCGCCCCGCCGAGGGCCAGATCGGCGGCGCGGCGGCGCCAGCGCGCGGACCCGCCGAGCCACCGCCGGACGGCGATCGCGCGGCGCAGGTACAGATGCGCGTCGTGCTCCCAGGTGAACCCGATGCCGCCGAGGACCTGGATACAGTCCTTGGCGTTCTCGACCGCGGCGTCCAGCGCGACCGACGCGGCGGCCGCGACGGCGAGCGGATGGCCGGCGGACGCGGCGTCCCAGGCGAGCGCCTCGGCGGCCTCGGCGCGGGTGAGCATCTCGGCGCACAGATGCTTGACTGCCTGGAACGACCCGATAGGACGGCCGAACTGCTCACGGACCTTCGCGTACTCCACCGCCGTCGTGAGACACCACCGCGCGATACCCGCCGCCTCCGCGACGCCCAGTGTCGCGGCGAGGTCGTCGACATCGGACAGCGCCAGTACGGCGTCGGCAGCGACCTCGACGCCGCTGAGCCGGACGCGGCCGAGCGGCCGGGAGAAGTCGAACGGCGCCAACGGTTCCACGGTCACCCCTGGCGTTCCCGGTGCGAGCGGGACGTACCCGCCGTCGCAGGGCACCAGCAGCCAGGACGCCGGATGCGCGTCGAGCACCGGACCGCTTTCGCCGTCGAGGACCAGCCTGTCGCCCGAAGTGGCGAACGACACGTCGAGCACGACCGCGGCCTGGGCGGTGCCCTCGGCCAGCGCGGGCAGGATCTCCTTGGCGGACGGGCGATCCGGATCACGGGCGAGCAAGAGCGCCGCGAGCGCGGTGCCGAGCACCGGGCCGGGGACCAGCGCTTCGGCGGACGCGGCGATCCCGGCGGCCAGATCGGCCACCGTGCCGTCCGCTCCGCCGACGTCGTCCGGGAGCGCCACGCCGAACAGCCCGAGCTCGGCGAACCCCGGCGGGAGCGCCCCGCCGCACGTGCTTTCGGCGGCGCGGACGGCCTCCACCGGATGGCGCGCGGCCGCCCAGTCGTGGATGGCGGCGGCCAGCGCGGCCTGTTCCTCCGTCAGCGCGACCGGCATCGGCGACCTCCTCGCGGTAGGACCTGCGGGTACCCACGGGTACCGGCTCGGACTACTCGCGAGTGTAGAACGTGTTACAGTTTTTCGGCCAGTGGGTCGACCGGCGCGGAGTCCGCCAGGACAGGTACGCTACGTCGGGAACTGGAACAAGTTCCGAAGCCAGCTTTGGGGACGGGAGAGGGGCCCATGCCAGGAAAGGCGAAGGCACCGGTGGCCGCGAAGGGGCGCGGCAACGGGCTGAGCGGCGCGGGGACCGAGGAATTGGGCTCGGCCGCCCAGCGGGACCGGCGGCGCCGGATCATCGACGCGACGCTGGCGCTCGCGGCCAAGGGCGGCTACGACGCGGTCCAGATGCGGGCCGTCGCGGAGAAGGCCGACGTCGCGCTGGGCACGCTGTACCGGTACTTCCCGTCCAAGATCCACCTGCTGGTGTCCGGGCTGGCCAGGGAGTTCGAACGGGCGCAGGAGAAGCTGGAGCGGTCGGCCATCCCCGGCGACACCCCGGCCGAGCGGCTGATGTTCGTGCTCGGCCGCAACACCCGGCTCATGCAGCGCGACCCGCATCTGACCGAGGCCATGGTGCGCGCGTTCATGTTCGCCGACACCTCCGCCGCGGCCGAGGTCGAACAGGTCGGGCGGCTCATGGAGAACATGTTCGCCAAGGCGATGGGCATCACCGACCCGACCGAGGCCGACCGCGACATCTTCCACGTCATCGCCGACGTCTGGATGGCGAACCTGGTCGCCTGGGTGACCCGGCGCGCCTCGGCCGCCGACGTCGCGCACCGCGTCGAACTCTCGGTGCACCTGCTGCTGGACAAGTAGCGCCCCCGTGTGCTGAAGGGGACGTTCGTCGCGTCTCATGCGATGAAGGGGACTTTCCTCGCGTGTAACGAGAGGAAAGTCCCCTTCAGCTCACGCGGTGAGCTTCGGCAGGACGTCGCGCCCGAAGGTCTCGATGAACGCGTCCTGATTGCGCCCCACGTTGTGGACGTAGATCCGATTGAACCCGGCGTCGACGTACTTCTGCAGCGCCGCGCGGTGCACGTCCGGATCGGACGAGACGACCATGCGGCCCTCGAAGTCCTCCCGCCGCACGAGCTTCGCCATCTGCGCGAAGTCGAACGGCGAGCGGATGTCGGCCTTCGGGAACTTCATGCCGCCGTTGGGCCACTGGTCCAGCGCGTTCGCCCACGCCGTCTCGTCGTCCTCGGCCCAGGACAGGTGCACCTGCAGCAGCTTCGGCATCGTGTCCGGGTCCTTGCCCGCCTTCTTCGCGCCCTGGTTGAAGTTGTCCAGGATCCCGCCGAGCTTCTCCAGCGACGCGCCGGGCGTGATCAGCCCGTCGGCCAGTTCGCCGGTCTTGCGCGAGGTGTACGGGCCCGCCGACGCGATGTAGATCGGCGGCGGCGCTTCGGGCAGTGTCCACAGCCGGGTGGTGTGCAGCTTGAAGAACTCCCCCGAATGCTTGACGTCCTTGCCGCCGAACAGTTTCCGGATGATCTCCAGCGCCTCGAACATCCGCCGGACCCGCTCGGGCGCCTCGGGCCAGTAGCCGCCGATGATGTGCTCGTTGAGCGCCTCGCCGGAGCCGATCCCGAGCCAGGTGCGGCCCGGATAGGTCGCCTCCAGCGTCGCCGCGGCCTGCGCGACCATCGCCGGGTGCAGCCGGAACGACGGGCAGGTCACCCCGGGCCCGAGGTCGCCGGTGGTGTTCTCCGCCAGCGAGGCGAGCACGCTCCACACGAACGAAGCTTCACCCTGCTGAGGGACCCACGGCTGGAAGTGGTCCGCCGCCATCTGGCCGGAGAATCCGTGCTGTTCGGCCAGCGCCGCCAGCCGGATCGACTCCCGCGGCGAGAACTGTTCCAGCGCCGCGGCCAGGCCGATTTGTACGTCACTCACGTGGTCATCAAACCCTTCAGCGGTTGGCCCGCGCGAACGCGGCCAGTTCGTCCAACTTCCGCAGCGTCTCGCTCTCCGGCAGGGTCGGCAACATCAGGTTCACCTGATCGACGCCGCCCTCGGCGTAGCCGTCGATCACCGCCTGGTCGGCGGGCGAGCCCCACACCACGAAGGGGACGTCGGTGCGGCCCTGCTCGCCCAGCCACTTCCGGACGCGGTGCAGCTCCTCGGGCGACGCCCCCGGCGTGGGCAGCCAGCCGTCCCCGTGCGCGACCAGCCTGTTCAGGGCCGCCTTGCTCGCGCCGCCCACGAAGATCGGCGGATGCGGCTTCGCCACCGGCTTCGGCCACGAGAAGATCGGATCGAAGTCGATGTGCTTGCCGTGGAACTCGGCCTCGTCCTTGGTCCAGATCTCCTTGAGCGCGGCCAGCTGCTCGTTCATCAGCGCCCCGCGGGTGGCCGGGTCGGTGCCGTGGTTGCGCATCTCCTCCTTGTTCCAGCCGACCCCGACGCCGAAGTCGAACCGCCCGCCCGACAGCAGGTCGAGCGTGGCGACCTCCTTCGCGGTGTGGATGAGGTCACGCTGGATCAGCAGCGTGATCCCGGTACCGAGCCGGAGGGTCTTCGTGGCCACGGCGGCCGCGCTCAGCGCGAGGAACGGGTCGAGCGTGCGGTAGTAGACCCGCGGCAGCTCACCGCCCGAGGGATAGGGCGTCTCGCGGCTGGCCGGGATGTGCGAGTGCTCGGCCAGCGACAACGCCGTGAACCCCCGCTCCTCCACCGCCTTGGCCAGCACGTCGGGCCGGATTCCTTCGTCGGTCACAAAAGTCCCAATACCGAAGTCCATGTCAGTCAACTACTCCCGCGGCGCGCCCGATATTCCCGCGACCGTGTTGACACCTCACCAAGATCGGCAGCATGATGGAACTCATCGGGCGTTGAATAACCTGGGAGGATGCGATGACCAAGCCGGGGATCGATCTCGACGACGTCGACTTCGAGGAGATGTACCAAGGAAAAACGAGCGTCGGGCCCACCATGCCGTGGGACATCGGGGCGCCGCAGCCGGCACTGGTGAAAGTGGAGAGCGCGGGGGAAATCGGCGGAGATGTCCTCGATGTCGGATGCGGTCTCGGCGACAACGCGATCTTCCTCGCCTCGCGCGGGCACCGGGTCACCGGCGCGGACGGGTCCGCCACCGCGCTCCGGCAGGCTCGCGAGCGCGCGGCGGCGCAAGGCGTCGACGTCGAGTTCGTCGAAGCCGACGCGACCCGCCTCGACGGGTTCGAGAACCGCTTCGACACCGTGGTCGACAGCGCGCTCTACCACTGCCTCGACGAGGAAGCGCGACGCGCGTACGTCGCCGCCGTCACTCGCGCCGCGAAGCCCGGCGCCCGCCTGCACATCTTCTGTTTCCCCGAAGGGCTGCCCGAAAGCTTCCCGGTGCCGCATCTGATCAGCGAACGCGATCTGCGCGAAAAGGTCGGGCAGAGCTGGACCATCACCCGGCTCGAAAAGACCGTGTACACCACCTCGATGACAAGGGACAGCATGGCGGCCATGATCCAGGCCGTCGAACCGGAACGCGAGATCGACCGCACCGCGCTCGCCGAGTTCGACGTCGACGAGCGCGGCCGGATCCAGGTGCCGGTGTGGCACCTGACCGCCGTCCGCCCCTAGGCGGCCACGCGCAGGAACCAGCGGACGATGTCGCCGGTGGCGGTCACGTTCGACGCGAGATGCGTCGATCCATTGTAGACGGAGTGCGGCAGCCGCACGACGTCCGGACGAAGCCCGGAATCCCGGAATCCCGCGGCGCAGCGGTCGGTGTTGGCGGTGGCGGCCTGGTCGTCACCGTCCATCACGTACAGCCGCATCGGCGCGCCCGGCTTCCAGCCGGCGCACACGCCGTCCGCGACGCGCAACGCCGCGGCGAACCGGGGCGAGGGATGCCGCAGCAGTTCGATCCCGGCCGGGGTGACCAGTTCGCCGAGGGTGCCGGGCGTGCCCGCCATGAGCTGCTTTCCGGTGTGGTTCCCGTCGAAGAGTCCTTCGATCGTCTTGTCGTAGGGAGCGCGGAAGATCTCCGAAGGCGAACGGTAGAGGTGGTGCAGCCGGTTCCACGAGACCAGCAGGTACGCCGCGTACAGCCCACTCGACTTCGGTTCGAGCTCACCCGCCAGCAACGCTGGGATTTCCGCGTCCCGGAAGGCGTAGCCGCCGCTGATCGGCGCCAGCGCGCGGAGCCGGAACCGCGGATCCGCGTGCCCGTCCAGCGCCCGCGCCAGGCCCAGCGCCGCCGACGCGCCCTGGGAGAACCCGGCGACCAGCACGTCCCGGCCCATCCGGTGCCCGAGGAACTCCCGCGTGGCACGCAGCATGTCCAGTGACGCGGTGGTCTCGGACGGAACGTCCATCCACGGATGGAAGCCGGGCCCGGTGCCCAGCCCGAGGTAGTCGGGCGCGACAGCGGCGAAGCCCGCCGACGCGTAGGTCAGCGCGGGCGACGTCGCGAAGTCCTTGGCACGCATCGAAGGCGCGTCACCGCGATAGCTGGTGGTCCCGTGTTCGGTGACCACAGTGGACAGTTCGCCGGACCCGCCGTCCGGCACCATCAGCAACCCGCTCGCCGTGGCCGGCCGGTTCCGCGCGTCCACCGTCCGGTACTCCAGCCGGAACGCCTGCACGCCGTGACGCGCTTCGCCGGCGTCGAAACCGGTCGCGGTGAGCTCCCCGGCGGCGTCCGCGGCGCTCAAGGTGCGCAGCGGCACGACGCCGGCGAGCCGTCCTCTCTCCTGTGCCTGCGCCGTTCCCGGTCCCGCGACAAGGGCACAGGCGACGACACCCGCGACGAGCGCGGCACCCCAGCGATGTATGGAAGTCATGGTTCCGCACGCTACGAACCCAGGGCCCGGTACACACACCGGTCGGCCACCGGATCCGTGGTAGGGCTCTCCCCCGGAACCCTTGCGCTGGAGCGCACTCCAGCTCCTACCGTCGCCCCGTGACCACACAGCACAAGATCGGCTCGGGCTTCGGCGCCCACAGCACCGCGGACGACGTCCTGGCGGGCATCGACCTTTCCGGCAAGCTCGCGCTCGTCACCGGCGGCTACTCGGGCATCGGCCTCGAAACGACGCGCGCGCTGACCAAGGCGGGCGCCGAGGTCGTCGTCCCGGCACGCCGGCCGGCCGCCGCCCGCGACGCGCTCAGTGGCATCGACGGCGTCGAGGTCGGAGAACTCGACCTCGGTGATCTCGACAGTGTCCGCGTCTTCGCGGAGCGTTTCCTCGCTACAGCAAGGAAAATCGACATCCTCATCGCGGGCGCCGGGATCATGGCCTGCCGCGAAACCCGTGTCGGCCCCGGCTGGGAGGCGCAGTTCGCGACCAACCACCTCGGCCATTTCGCGCTCGTCAACCGGCTCTGGCCCGCACTCGCCCACGACGGCACGCGTGTGGTCATGGTGTCCTCCGCGGGCCACCAGCTCAGCGGAATCCGCTGGGACGACGTCCAGTTCGCCACCGGCTACGACCGGTTCCTCGCCTACGGCCAGGCGAAAACCGCCAACGCGCTGTTCGCCCGCCACCTCGACACCCTGGCGAAAAGCCTTGGCGTGCGGGCGTTTTCCCTGCACCCCGGCAAGATCCTCACCCCGCTGACCCGGCACCTCGACACCGCGGAGATGATCGGCAACGGCTGGATCGACGAGCACGGCACGGTGATCGACCCGTCGTTCAAGACGCCGGAGCAGGGCGCCGCGACCCAGGTGTGGGCTGCGACTTCCCCGGCGCTGGCCGGACTCGGCGGCGTCTACTGCGAAGACTGCGACATCGCCGAACCCACCGACCGTTCCGACATGGTCGGCGGTGTCCGCGCGCACGCGACCGACCCCGGCGAGGCCGAGCGCCTCTGGGCGCTCTCGGCCGAACTCACCGGGGCCGACGCGTTCGCGGCCACACGTGTATGACGCGTCAGACGTTGCGGCGGTACTGCCCGCCGACCTCGAAGAACGCCTCGGTGATCTGACCCAGCGAGCACACCCGCGCGGCATCCATCAGTACCCCGAACAGGTTACCGCCGCGGGTGGCCGCCTCGCGCAGCGCCTTCAGCGCCTGCTGGGCCTCCTCACGGTGCCTGCCCTGGAAATCGTCCAAACGCGACAGTTGCGAACGCTTCTCGTCCTCGGTCGCCCGCGCCAGCTCGACCTCCACGTCGTCCTCGCCCTCGTGCGGGTTGCGGAACGTGTTGACGCCGATGATCGGCAACGAGCCGTCGTGCTTCTTGCGCTCGTAGAGGATCGACTCGTCCTGGATCTTGCCGCGCTGGTAACCGGTTTCCATCGCGCCGAGCACGCCGCCGCGTTCCGAGATCCGGTCGAACTCCAGGAGCACGGCTTCCTCGACGAGGTCGGTCAGCTCGTCGATGATGAACGAGCCCTGCAGCGGGTTCTCGTTCTTCGACAGGCCCCACTCCTTGTTGATGATCATCTGGATGGCCATCGCGCGCCGCACCGACGACTCCGAAGGCGTGGTGATCGCCTCGTCGAAAGCGTTGGTGTGCAAGGAGTTCGCGTTGTCGTAGAGGGCACACAGCGCCTGCAGCGTGGTGCGGATGTCGTTGAAGCTCATCTCCTGCGCGTGCAGCGAGCGCCCGGAGGTCTGCACGTGGTACTTGAGCTTCTGCGAGCGCTCGTTGGCGCCGTACCGCTCCCGCATCGCCACGGCCCAGATCCGCCGCGCCACCCGGCCCAGCACCGAGTACTCGGCGTCCATCCCGTTGGAGAAGAAGAACGACAGGTTCGGCGCGAAGTCGTCGATGTCCATGCCCCGCGCGAGATACGACTCGACGTAGGTGAAGCCGTTGGACAGCGTGAACGCCAGCTGCGAGATCGGGTTCGCCCCGGCCTCGGCGATGTGATAGCCCGAGATCGACACCGAGTAGAAGTTCCGCACCCCGTGCTCGATGAACCACTCCTGGATGTCGGCCATCATCCGCAGGCTGAACTCGGTGGAGAAGATGCAGGTGTTCTGGCCCTGGTCCTCCTTGAGGATGTCGGCCTGCACGGTGCCGCGCACGTTGCGCAGCGCCCACTCCCGCAGCTCCGCGGCCTCCTCGGGGTTCGGCTCGCGGCCGTGCTCGGCGCGGAACGCCTCGATCCGCTGATCGATCGCGGTGTTGAGGAAGAACGCCAGGATCGTCGGCGCCGGGCCGTTGATCGTCATCGACACCGAGGTGTTCGGCGCGGTCAGGTCGAACCCGTCGTAGAGGACCTTCATGTCCTCCAGCGTCGCGATGGACACGCCCGAGGTGCCGACCTTGCCGTAGATGTCGGGCCGGGTGTGCGGGTCGTGGCCGTACAGCGTGACCGAGTCGAACGCCGTCGAGAGCCGCTTCGCCTCGGAATCCGACGAAAGCAGCTTGAACCGCTGGTTCGTGCGGAACGCGTCGCCCTCGCCCGCGAACATCCGCGCCGGGTCCTCGCCGTCCCGCTTGAACGGGAAAACGCCTGCGGTGTAAGGGAAGTAGCCCGGCAGGTTCTCCCGGCGCAGGAACGAGAGCAGCTCGCCGGGGTCGGTGTAGCGCGGCAGCGCGACCCGCGGGATCCGGTTGCCGGACAGCGTGTCCCGCCACAACGCGGTACGCAGTTCCTTGTCGCGGATCTTCACCACGAACTCGTCTTCGCGGTAGGCCTTGACCAGTTCGCGGAAGCGGGCGAGCAGGTTCGTCGACTCACCGTCCACATCGGACTCGGCGGCGGCGAGCAGCCCGTCGAGGGCGTCCGTCGAGGCGTCGGCACCCAGCAGCGCCTCCCGCGCCGCGGCGAGGTGATCCCGCTTGCGCAGCGCGGCGACCTGCTCCTCGGTCTTCGCGTGGTAACCGCGGACGGTCTCGGCGATCTCGGCCAGGTACCGCGCCCGGTTCCCGGGGATGACGGTGCTGGCGTCGGTGGACACCTTGCCCTCGACCTTCGGGAGCACCCCGGCGGACACCGAAAGCCCGCGCTCGGCGAGCGAGTCCCGCAGGTGCTGGTAGAGCGCGGTGACGCCGTCGTCGTTGAATTTCGCCGCACTGGTCCCGAAAACCGGCATGTCGGCGGGGTCGGAGTGGAACGCTTCCCGGTTGCGGACGAGCTGACGCGCGACGTCGCGGCGCGCATCCTCGGCGCCCCGGCGCTCGAACTTGTTGATCGCGACGACGTCGGCGAAGTCGAGCATGTCGATCTTCTCCAGCTGCGACGCGGCGCCGAACTCCGGCGTCATCACGTACAGCGATTCGTCCACGTAGTCGACGATCCCGGCGTCGCCCTGGCCGATACCCGGCGTCTCGACGATCACCAGGTCGTACCCGGCGGCCTTGCACGCCAGGATGGATTCGCTCAGCCCGGCGGGAATCTCGCCACTGCTGCCCCGCGTGGCCAGCGATCGGAAGTAGACGGGCGAGCCGTCGAGGCAGTTCATCCGGATCCGGTCGCCGAGCAGCGCGCCCCCGCCGCGGCGGCGCGTCGGGTCGACCGCGAGGACCGCGATCCGCAGCTTGTCCTCCTGGTCGAGCCGGAAGCGGCGGATCAGCTCGTCGGTGAGCGAGGACTTGCCCGACCCGCCGGTGCCGGTGATGCCGAGGACGGGGGCCGTGCGCTTCTTGGCCGTCTCGGTGATCGCGTCCAGCCAGTCCGGGGCCAGCGTCCCCGCCTGCAGCTGCGTGAGCACGCGGGCGAGCGAAGGCATGTCACCGGAGAGGAACTCGTCGATCGAGGACGGCGGCCGCGCGGCCAGGTCGACGTCACAGGCCTCGATCATCGTGTTGATCATGCCCGGCAGGCCGAGGCGGTAGCCGTCCTCCGGCGAGAAGATCCGCGCGACACCGCGCGAGTGCAGCAGCTCGATCTCGGCGGGGACGATGACGCCTCCCCCGCCGCCGAACACCTTGATGTGCCCCGCGCCGCGCTCGGCGAGCAACTCCACCAGGTACGAGAAGTACTCGACGTGCCCGCCCTGGTAAGCCGAAATGGCGACACCCTGCACGTCCTCGGCGATGGCGGCGGTGGCCACCTCGTCGACCGAGCGGTTGTGCCCGAGGTGCACCACCTCCGCGCCCTGCGACTGCAGGATCCGCCGCATGATGTTGATCGACGCGTCGTGCCCGTCGAACAGGCTCGACGCGGTGACGAACCGGACGGGGTTCGCGGGGCGGTACAGGTCGCTGCTCATCCTTCCAAAATACTTGGACTTCCTACTATTGGAAACCCTAGAGGCCGTGACCCGGCTCTCATGCGAAGACACGACGGGTTGACAAGTCCCAGCTCACGGCTATATTCAACCTAGAAGTTAATTAACCGATCGATTGAGAATCCATGGCCACTGATCAGCTCAGCGCCACCTTCGCCGCGCTCGCCGACCCGACCCGGCGCGCCATCCTCGCGCGGCTCTCCACGGGCGAGGCCACGGTCAACGAACTGGCCGCCCCGTTCGAGGTGAGCCTCCAGGCGGTGTCGAAGCACCTCAAGGTGCTGGAGAACGCCGGGCTCATCAGCCGGGGCCGCACCCGGCAGTGGCGCCCGTGCCGGCTGGAGGCGGCGCCGCTCGCCGGCGTCGCGGACTGGGTCGCCCACTACCGGCGGTTCTGGGAAGACTCGTTCGACCAGCTCGACGACCATCTGCGCCGGCTCCGCGAAGCACAGGAAGGAAACCGGGATGCCTGACCACGAACTGACCATCACCCGGGTGTTCGACGCGCCACGGGAGCTGGTGTTCGCCGCCTGGACCGACCCCGACCAGCTCGCCGCGTGGCTCGGCCCGAAGGGCTACACCGCCCCGGCGGTCACGCTGGACCCGCGTCCCGAGGGCGCCTGGCGTGCCTGCATCCGCAACGAGGCGGGCGACGACGAGCACTGGATGCACGGCACCTACCGGGAGATCTCCGCGCCGGAACGGCTGGTGTTCACCTTCACCTGGGACACCGAGGGCGACATGCGCGGGCAGACCCTGGTCACCATCGACTTCGCCGATCTCGGCGGCAAGACCGAGATGACGTTCCACCAGACCGGCTTCCCGTCCGCCGCCGAGCGCGACGGCCACCACGGCGGCTGGTCGGAAGCGTTCGACGACCTCATGCTCCACCTGGCGTGAAGCACAAGTCCCCCGGACAAGGAGAGCACGATGGGAGAAACCATGACGCTGCCGAAGATCGTCTCGCCCGAGGAATGGCAGACGGCCCGAGACACCTTGCTGGTCAAGGAAAAGGAGCTCACCAAGGCGCAGGACGCGCTCGCCGCCGAGCGGCGCAGGCTGCCGATGGTGCGCTTCGACGCGAAGTACGAGTTCGACACGCCGGCCGGGCCGAAGAGCCTGCTCGATCTCTTCGAGGGACGCCGCCAGCTGATCGTGTACCACTTCATGCTGCACCCCGGTGACGAGGTGGGCTGCCCCGGCTGTTCGCTGGTGGTCGACAACATCGGGCACCTCGCGCACCTGCACGCCCGCGACGTCACCCTCACCGTCGTCGCGCCGGCGACGCTCGCGGAGATCGAGCGGTACAAGACACGGATGGGCTGGACGGTCCCGTGGGTCTCCGCGCACGGCAGCGAGTTCACCGCCGACTGCGGGGTCGGCGGCGGCTTCGGGATCAGCGTGTTCCTGCGGGACGGCGACGAGGTGTTCCGCACCTACTTCACCACCGGCCGCGGCGGCGATCAGCTCGTCGGCACCCTGCGCTACCTGGACCTCACCCCGTTCGGGCGCCAGGAGGACTGGGAGGAGGACAGCCCCGGCACGGACGCACCCAGCTCCTGGTGGCGCCGCCACAACGAGTACTGACCCCCGGCCGCGAAAAACCTCCCGGAAAAAACCGCGGCTGGATGTCAAGGTCGCGCGGGGTGCTCCGACTACCCGGTGAAGGACCCCTTCACCGAACCGAGGAGCACCCCATGCGCGAGATCGTCTACTTCGTCCACACCTCCCTCGACGGCTACATCGAGGGCCCGGCAGGCGAATTCGACTGGCCGGTCATGGGCCCCGAGCTGTCGGCCTACTCGCGGGAGCTGACCGACCGCAGCGACACGTTCGCCTACGGCCGCCGGGTGTGGGAGATGATGGCGGCGTACTGGCCCGAGGCCGAATCGCACTCGGACCACCCGCACGACCTGGCCTTCGCCCCGGTCTGGCGCAAGACCCCGAAGGTCGTCTTCTCCCGCACGCTGGAAAAGGCCGACTGGAACACCCGCGTCCTCGGCGGCGACCTCGCCACGGAAACCGCCGCGCTGAAGCGGGAACCGGGTGGGGACATCGTGCTCATGGGCGGCGCGGAACTGGCCACCGCGCTCACCGGACTCGGCCTGATCGACGAGTACCTGATCGTCGTGCATCCCGTCGTGCTCGGCGGCGGGAAGCACGCCTTCCCCGGCAGCCCGGACAGGTTCGGCCTGGAACTCACGGAATCCCGGGTTTTCGACGGGAAAGCCGTCCTGCTGCGCTACCGGCGTGCTGTCAACGCTGGGAGCTGAACCGGCGTCGCGGGAGAGTTCCGACGGCCGGACCGGGAGAGGGGACAGCACGGGCCAAGCTTGCCGACTCGCCCGCGCCGTCCCACCGTTCACGCTGCCGTCAGCCCCTCGACAAGGCCGGTCGTCGGCCTGCCGAGCAGCCGGGAAAGATCGTCGCCGACGCGGGCGAAAACCCCGGCTGCGATGGTTTCGTCGAGACTCACCAGGAAGCCGGCCAGTTCGCCGTCCATCCCCGAATCGACGAGCGCTGTCTGCAACTCTTCGGGAGTGACAGGCTGATAGGTGACCTCTCGCCCCAGCACGACCGACATCGCTTCGGCAATGTCGGCGTAGGTGAAGTTCGTATCGCCCGAAAGGCTATAAGTGACATTGTCGTGCCCATCGGTGGTGACCACGACGGCCAATGCCTCAGCCAGGTCCTTCCGGCCGGCCGCCGCGACGACGGCGTCACCGGTCGCCGCGGCGAGAACGCCGGTGAAGCGGGGGCCTGCCAGCGCCTGAATGTAGTTCTCGATGTACCAGGTGTTCCGCAGGATCGTGTACGTCACCCCGGAAGCGACAAGAGCGTTCTCTGTCGCCCTGTGGTCCGCATTGATCTCGAACCGGTCATCTTCGGCCCGGACTCCGCTCGTGTAGTAGACGTGCCGGACATTCGCGTTCTTCGCGGCTTCGATGACCGACTCGTGCTGGGCAAGGCGATCCGGGTCGCGGCCCGAGATCAGCACGATGTCGGAGTGCCTGGCCACCAGTTCTTCGACACCGGCCGAATCCGACAGCTCGACGGCGGCGGTGCCGAACCCGGCGGACTCGAGTTCCCCGAGACGCGCTCGATTCCGGCCGGCCGCGGTGATCGTTGCGGGACTGACGCCCCGGGCGACCAGCGCGTCCAGGACGTGGCGGCCGAATGCCCCGGTGGCCCCGAAGACCAGGATGCTCGCCTCAGGCACGGTCATGGAGGGTGACCTGGTAGCCGTCGGGGTCGGCGAAGGTGAACGTCCGGCCGAAGGGGCCGTCGATCGGCGCGGAGACGATGGTGTGACCGTCGGTGGCGAGCGCGTCGTGGATGGCCTGGACATCGGTGGCGTGGAGCCAGATCGCGACACCGATGCCGGGCTGGGCGACGGATGCCAGATCGGTGCCGGGAACGATGTCGCGGAGCGCGAACGCGATCGGCTTCGTCTCGAAGACGACGGCGTGCGGGGGTCCGGCCGGCGAGCGGACGAGGCCGAGGTACCGCTCGTAAAACGCCTGCGAAGCGTCCAGGTCACGCGCTTGCAGCGAGATGAAGTCGGGGCCGATGGCGGGCAAGGTGATACTCCTTCTTTCCATGTCAGTCTTCTGACACGCACCAAGGTATGTCAGAATACTGACATGAGTCAAGGCGGTGTCGACCTGAAGACGTCACTGGGCTACTTGCTGAAGGAGGCGTCGAGCGCCCTGCGCGCGGCCATGGAGGAGGTGCTGCGGCCGCTCGGGATGAGCGTGACGCACTACTCCTGCCTCGAGTTGCTGGCTCAACGACCGGGCTTGTCGAACTCCGAGCTCGCGCGGGGCGCGTTCGTGACCCGGCAGACGATGAACGTGCTGCTGCAGACCCTAGAACGAGACGGCTATGTGACCAGGCCCGCGGAGGCGCCCGTGGGGAAGGTTCTTCCCACGCGGCTCACGCCTCGCGGCAGGCGGAGCCTGGAGAAGGCGAGCGCGGCGGTCCGGTCCGTCGAAGTCAGGATGCTGGCCGGCATGACCGAAACCGAGCAGTCGCAGGCGCTCCGGATCCTGCGGAGCATGATCCGCTCCCTGCGCGACGACGACGCCGGCGCCTAGCCCGAAGCGAAGCGCCGGGCTCGCCGCGTGCGGAGCGGTCGGCGGCCCGAGGCGGGAAACGGGCCGCTGCCGAGTTCAGGTGAGTGATCAAGGGAGGACCTACGCGACCTTCATCGAGGGCGAATCGAAGGCCGAACGGGACCGGCGCGATGACCGGGTTCGTCCAGCCACACCCACTGCTCGTCCGGCGCCACCGTCAGACCGAACCTCGTATACGCGGGACGCCCATGGCTCTCCCACCACGTATGCGCACGCTCGACCTCGTCCCACAACCGCCGCGGCCCGGACTGGCGCACGGGATACCGGCCGGTTTCCACGGTCTCGCCGGTGACTTCGACGGTCGCCCATGATTCCGATTCCTCGTGGAAGATCAGCACGTCGTACTCGGTCCGTTCCTCGTTCCCATACGCGATGCTCCGTTCGCAATCCGGCATGAGCACGCTGACCGCGAAAGCGCCACCGTCGTAGTCACCGCACGGTTCATAGGGATGCAGCTCGGTCACGCTCTCCCGCACACCGGAACGCTCGTCCGTGTCGGGCCAGTAATCACCGATCCGCTGCGCACGCAGCCGCATGAACACCGCGTGATCCACGAAACCGCCCGAGGCTGTCCCGTCGTCAGCCACCGTCAAGCGCAACAACGCACTATTGAGATAGCGCGTTCCTCGTGGCGTCACGATCAGTCCGCCGGGTGCGGTCTGAGCGACCCATGCGTACGGCACCTCGGTCACCGCGACCGTGGCTAGCACCCTGTCGTAGGGCGCACCCTGCGGGTAGCCCTCGGCGCCGTCGCCGATGACCAACGTCGGCAGGTAGCCCGCGCGTTGCAACGCGAACCGCGCCTGTTCGGCGACCGCCGTATCGATCTCGACGCTGACGACGGACTGATCTCCCAACCGATACGCGAGCAGCGCGGTGTTGTAACCGGTTCCGGTACCGATCTCCAGTACTCGCATCCCCTGCCGCACGTCGAGCGCCTTGAGCATCGCGGCCATGACACCGGGCATCGACGAGGAACTAGTGACTCCCTGGCCGATCCGGCCGGGTTCGAGCGGCGCGCCATCATTGACCTGGGTGATCACGAATTCGTTCCGGTGCACCGCCTCGAACCATCCGGCCGGATCCTCGGACCTGCGCAACGGCACGAATCCCCGGCTGCCCGGGTCGTATCGCCAGATCGTCGCCGGAATGAACTCCTCTCGCTCCACAGCAAGGAACGCGTGACGCCATTCCTCGGAGAGATCACCCGACGCGACGATCTTCTCGATCACCTGAGCCCAAGATTCAGTCACACTCATTTTCCGTGTTTTCCCGGCTTGGGCTCGCGCGGATCAGGGTTCAGCCAGTGCGGAGGCAGCTGCCCGTCGCCTTCTCGCCGTTTTTCTTCCTTGTTCTCGTGCTGCGGCTCGCCTTGCGGGTCCTTGCTCACAGTCATCCCCTCTCACCCAGTGTCATCATAGCCATGCAGACGGTACGACAAGAACGGCCACAGCGGCAGGTGTAGTTGGTGTACTTACTGGCACGTCAAGTACACGGGTCGTAACGTTGTGCTCATGGGCAACGACCGGCTGCGGACGCTCCTGACCGAGGTGGGCTGGCGCCCGGAAACGTTCGCCAAGCGCATCGCCGCACGAGCGCGCAGGCTGGGTTTCCGGGTCACCGTCCACGAAAAGACGCCGTACTCCTGGATCCGCGACGGCCGCTGCCCGCACGATCCCCTCCCCCACATCGCCTGCGACGTCCTCGCCGAACAGCTCGGACGTGCTCTCACGCCGTCCGATCTCGGCTGGACTCCCAAGCCCGGCGGCCTGGTCCGGGCTGATGACGGGCTGGCCGATCTATGGTTCGCTGAAGGCACGATCCTCGGCCTTGAGGAGGTGTCATCGGGCGTGCACCGGCGAAATTTCCTTGCACTGACCGGTTCGGCGCTGACCGCGGTGGCGCTGCAGGCAATCGTGGCGGACACACCACGGCTGAACGCGGCCCTCGAAGGTGGCCGCAGAATCGACGAGCGCATCGTCACCGATCTGGAACGGCTGGCCGAACTCCGCCGGAGCATGGACGACCAACTCGGCGGCGGAGCGCTCTACGAGTCGGTCACGGCCGATCTCCGGCTGATCACCCAACTTCTCGCGAACACAAGCTACCCCGAGGCACTGGGACGCCGGATGTACGGAGTGGCGGCCGAATTGGCACGACTCGCGGGTTACGCATGCCACGACAACGGGCACGAAGGTGCGGCCCAGCGATTCTGGCTGGTCGCGCTCCGCGCCGCCCACCAGGCACAGGACAAACCACTCGGCGCGAATGTCATGACCTTCATGGGCGTGCAGGCACTGGAAATCTGCGGTGCGAACGAAGCCGTGACTCTGTTCGCGTCGGCTCAGCATGCGGGCGGGACGGAGATCGGGGCCACCCAACGTGCGGCCATCGCGAGTCTGGCAGCCTGTGCCCACGCCAAGGCAGCGGATTCCTCATCAGCCGGGAGAAGCATCGACGAGGCATTCACTTGGCTGGATCAATCCCAGCCGACGGACGATCCGTCCTGGATCTACTGGGCGGACATGGCCGAACTTTCCGGAAACGCGGGTTCGGCGCTGCTCCGTCTCGGCGAGAACACGCGAGCACTGCCCCATCTGCAGGCAGCAACGGACAGCCTTCGGCCCAGCAGTTCCCGGGATCGCGTGCTGTGGATGTCCACCCTCGCGTCCGCGCACCTGCGGGCAGGCAACGCCGACCAAGCTCTCGCGACCGCACACCAGGCGATCGACATCACCGCCCGGCTCTCGTCGGATCGGATGCGGCATCTGCTCGGCGACTTCTGTCGCGAGGCCACCGGAACGCTCGGCAATCCCGCGTCCGCCGCACTGGTGGAACACGCCCGCACCACAGTGAAACTCTGAGCACCCCGCCTCTGTTGCGAGGTCGCCCGCTGGAGCGCCGCGGCACCACCGTACGGGAGGCGACGCTATGGGGGTCAGCGAGCTGGCAGCAGCCGTCCGGGTGATACTCGGGGTACTGCCGACAAACCTCGACATCGCCGCAAGACATTTGACTGAGAGCTACGAAACCCTTGCCATACTGGCTGCCGGTTCCGCCGCGCGCGAACTCGAAGATGCGGTCCACGCGCTTTCCGAGGCCAGGCAGGACATCGATGCGGTATCGGAGCTAATTGGCCGGGTACGGCACAACCTTGAGACCTACCTCAGACATCTCGGTGTCGACAAGCCAATCAGCACCCCTCGAGCCACGCTTGCCGAGCAGCAGCCAATTCCGGTCACACCGACCGATGCTCCTGGCGCTCGGATCGCTGACTACCGGAAACGGTTGGAACAGCCATGGCCCTACGGCAAGCCCCTACGAGGATGGCGCTTGTCGTCAGCAGGCGAAGAGGGCGATGAGGAGCTGAGTAGTGGAACCAAGCTCAAGTCCGGGGAAACCGATCCACGATACGTCGCCGCGGTCAAGCGAGCGGAGGGCCTTGGACTCGCCCGCGGAGGATTCGTACCTGACATCGCCCGGCACATCGAAGTCAAGGAGGCTTCCGACATGCGCGAAGGCGAAACTCGCGTTGTAGTGCTCGGCAAGGATCCGTGCGGGATCGACCCGGTCACCAACGTAAGCTGCCACCGGTTCCTGCGCCACTTCCTGCCCGCCAATGCGACACTGATCGTGTACGGGCCAACCGGTGAGCCATACCGGTACGAAGGGAAACGCACGCCGTGACGATCCAAGTCCAATACTGGGTGCACACGACCGACCAGGCGCCCGTCGAACACGTGACGAGGCTGTCCACCCCTTCGGACGTCGAGCGCTTCGCGTGGACGCTGTCCGGCGACACCGTCAGCGACGCGATCGTGACCCATGAGCAACGACCCAGGATCGAAACCGCGATCCCTGATGACGATGCCCCCGGGTCGTTCCTGACCATTCCCGATCACTCGATGATCGTCGGCGTACACGGCGACCGGGCCGCACTGTCGTATCGAGGCTGCGACGGATACTCAACCGAAGCGGTCCACCTCTACAGCCTCGGGGACGGTCCCGACCATCCGGTGCTCTACGAAACCGATGAATTCCCGCCCCGCTGCGAAGTACCTGTTCAAGCCATGATTCAGGCCCTCACAGAGTTTCTTCACACCGCCAAGCGTCCCACGCTGATCGCCTGGCAACCTGCTCAGGCGCAGACTCGCATCGACACCCAGTGACCTCTTGGGGGCCGACCACCGCCGCACTCGTGGAACACGCCCGCACCACAGTGAAACTCTGAACACCCCGGCCGCACCGGACACACCACAGTGGACAGTTCCCGCACCGGCACGCGCCCGGTTGGCTGGCGTCATGACCCCAGAGCCGGACAGTTCCGACCTCGTGTACCGGATCCTGCGCACGCTGACCGACAACTACCTGCCCGGCGCCGAGAAAGCAGCCGAGCTGGAGCGGCTCACGGCGGAACTGGAACCCTTCGCCGTCGGCGAAGGGTTCCGCGAGCGCCACCTCCGTGAGCTGTGCGCGCAGCTGCACCGGACCATCGATTCCTACCGGCGGGCAGGAGCCGGGGTCAGCGAGCGTTGGCCGCCCGCAACGCGATCCACTGCCGCATCGCGTACTCGACGAGCGTGATCAACGTCTGCTTCGTCGACTCGCGATCCCGGGCGTCGCACCGCACGATCGGGATGTTCGGGTCGATCGACAACGCCTCGCGCACGTCGTTGATGTCGTGCTCGAGGATGCCGTCGAACGTGTTGACCCCGACGATGTAGGGCAGCCCGCGGTCCTCGAAGAAGTCGATCGGGGCGAACGAATCGGCCAGCCGACGGGTGTCGGCGAGCACCACCGCGCCGATCGCGCCGCGGACCAGGTCGTCCCACATGAACCAGAACCGCTGCTGTCCCGGCGTACCGAACAGGTAGAGGATCAGGTCCGCGTCCAGCGACACGCGGCCGAAGTCCATGGCCACGGTCGTCGTCGACTTGTTCGGGGTCTGGTCGAGATTGTCGATGCCGCGGCTCGCGTCGGTCATCATCGCCTCGGTCGTGAGCGGAACGATTTCCGACACCGAACCGACGAACGTCGTCTTGCCCGCACCGAAACCGCCGGCCACCACGATCTTCGCCGAGGTCATGGTGGGAGGCGCGGTCTCCCGCGGAGCCTTATAGCCGACGGAGTCCACTCAAAACCCTTTCCATCAACACCAGATGTGCCTCGGCGCCGTCATTCCCGGATATCGTCCTGTGCACCGTGACCAGCCCCGCGTCCGCCGCGTCGCTGATCAGCACTCTGGCCACACCCAGTGGTACGCGCAGGGCCGCCGCGATCTCGGCGACCGAACGCGGGGTCCGGCACTCTTCCATGATCGAGATGGTCTCGATCCGATCCGCCGCCCCCTCGGGGAGGCCCCCCGAAGCGGCGTAGTCCTTGGTGGAGATCAGCGTCTCCAGCTCAAGAGCATAATTGGCCCTCGTCCGGCCACCGGTGAGGGCATAGGGCCGCACGATCGCCGTCTCCTCCGCCGGGCTCGGCGGATCGAACACGGCGGGCATCACGAACTCGCCGCTGGGCGGGCCCGGGTCGAACATGCCGCCCGGTCTCGGCCCATCGGCGTCGGTACTGCCCGGGGGAGAGACTAGTGAGGTCACGCGGTCTCCTTGCTCGGCAGGCGGCTGCTCGGCAGCCGGTTCCGCGGCCGCGTGTGCTCCGGCGGCCGGGGGTGGTTGCGGGGACTCCTTGTTCTTCTTCCGTTTCCGCCGGGCACGGCCCGAGTCCAGGGTGAAGCCGTTGAGGACGTCGGCGAACGTGCCGTCGTCCCCGCCACCGGAAACGTCACGCGCTTCCGGCTCTTCGCCGAATCCGGACCCCGTGCTCATCGCGGTATCATCCCACCGGTTCGCCGATCAGCGACCCGCCCGCGCCCTGAAGCTGGGCGCGAAGTTCCGGGGTGAGGATCTGGCCGACCCGGTCGACCAGCATCGTCATCTCGTAGGCGACCTGCCCGATGTCGCAGTTCGGCGCCGCGAGGATGGCCAGGCACGAGCCGTCGCTGATCGACATCAGGATCATGATGCCGAGTTCCATCTCGACCACGGTCTCGTTGACCGCGCCGGCCTCGAAGCACCGCGCGGCGCCCTGGGTGAGGCTGACCAGGCCCGACGCCACCGCGGCGAGCTGGTCGGCGCGGTCGAGCGGCAGCCGGTTGGAGGCGGTCAGCAGCAGGCCGTCCGCCGAGACGACGACAGCGTGCGCCACGCCCGGTACCCGCTCGGCGAAGTCGTTGACGAGCCAGCCGAACTGGTTCTGCTGCGGCTGCCCGGTACTCGGCGAGGTCATTCACCCTCCAGTGTTTCGTGGTTGCTTTCGGCGGCCCGCGCGTTGTGGTGCCGTCCGCGCTGGATGCCCTGCTGGAAGCTGCTCAGGCGACCACGCACGTCGTGCGCGTCGCGTTGTGGTCGGGGATTGGACCCTCCGGCGAGTGGTGCGACGCTACCCGGAAGCAGTTGCTCCCCGCGACGCCGCCGGGGCAATCCTGCCGAAGTGAACGCCGTGGGCGTCGACTGGGACACCGATTGCGCGCTCCGCCAGCCCTCGTCCGAGCCGAACGACCAGGCGGCGTCCGCCGTCCGGTCGGCCACCGTCGTGGCCGGGACCTCGGGCCGCGGCTGCTCCAGCGGTTCGACCAGCGGCGGCTGGGGCGCCTCCGCCGCGGGTGCCTCGGCGGGCTGCTGAGCGGCGGGCGCCTCGGCTCCCGGCTGTGCCACGGGCACCTGGGGCACCGGTGGCTGGGCGACCGGCTGCTGAGCGCCGGGTGCCGCGGCGGCGGGCTGGGCGGCGGGCGGCGGGGTGGCCGGACGGCGCCGGGACGGCAGCACCGGCGGCGGCGTGGCGGGACGGCCCGCGGGCGTGGTGCCCGGCGCGGCCTGCGGCGGCTGCCCGGCGGTGGCCGGATTCGCCTGCTGGTCCGGCTGGTTCGGGGCAGCAGGCTTCTCCGGGGCCGCGGCGGGCGCTTCCGGCGCGGCCTGCCGGGTCTCCAGGCGGCCGCGGTGCACACCCTGCTGGAAGCTGCTGAGCCTGCCCCGGACATCGGCCGGATCCCGCACCGGCAGATCCAGCTTGGGCTCCGCGGTTTCCTCGGCCGGGGCGGGCGACGCCGGGACGGCGCTGCCCGGCAGCAGCCGCTCGCCACGACGGCGGCGCGGCAGCCCGGCCTGGGTGAACGACGTGGGCGTGGCCTGTGCCTGCGTCACCGCCTGCACGGTCCGCCAGTTCTCGTCGCTGGCGAAGTCCCAGCTGCGCCGTTCCTGCTCCGCGAGGTCCGGCTCGGCGGAACCCTTGCCGCCCTGGGCTTTCCCGGTGTCCTTTCCGGATTCGTCCTTTTCGGACTCTTTCGCCCCGGGTTTCGCCGCGGGCTTCTGCTCGCCGTCCGCGGCGGGTTTGGCGGGCTCGCGGAACCACGCCGACAGCATCTCGTCGAAGATCGGCGTCGTCTCCGACCGCTTCGACACCGGCGGCGGTGCCGGAGCGGGCGGCGGCGCCGAGGTGGCCGCCTGCTGCCACCAGTCGGACAGCGCGGTTCCGTTGGCGGAGAACAGATCCTTCCCGGAAGGCAGCTCCGTGGGCTCCTCGGCCGCCTTCGGCTCCGGTTCGGGCTGCCGCGGCGGTGGCGGCGCGGCAGGCGGCGCCGGCGGGGCGGCGGGGGGCTCGTCGCTCGGGATCGGGCTGAACAGCGCGGTACCGGAGATCTCCAGATCCGACGGCGGCCGCGCCACCTGCGCCGGCGTGTGCCCGTTGTTCGTGTGCCCTGCCAGATCGCTCGCCGAGGGCCACCGGTTCTCCCCCGGCTGCACCGGGACGTGCACCGCCGAGCCGTTGACCGGCAGCCGCCGCGGCAGCCCTCCGGTGGTCTGCGTGTTCGGCGCGGGCGGCCGGGTGATCGGCCCGGTCGCCGGGCCCGCGTCGGTCACCGTGACCAGTTCGGCGGGGACGACCACGGTCGCGCGCACGCCGACGATGTCCTTGCCGCCGTGCAGCGAGACGCCGATGCGGTGCCTGCTCGCCAGCCGCCCGACCACGAACAGGCCCATCCGGCGCGAGGTCGCCAGGTCCACCGAGCCCGCCTCGGTCAGCCGGGCGTTCGCCTCGGCGACCTCGGCGGCGTTCATCCCGATGCCCTTGTCGAGGATGTCGATGTTGAGCGAACCGTCCTCGCCGAGCCTGGTCGCCACGGTCACCTGCGTGGCCGGTGCCGAGAACGCCGTCGCGTTGTCCAGCAGCTCCGCCACCAGCCGCATCAGGTCGCTGGCCGCGTAGCCCACGATCGTGGCCGGGGGCGGCGGCTGCACGACCACGCGCTGGTACTGCTCGATCTCCGACACCGCGGCCCGCAGCATGTCGGTGGTGCCGACCGGCCTGCCGGAGCGGCGGCCGGGCTCGGCGCCGGAGAGCACCATGAGGTTCTCGTTGTTGCGCCGCATCCGGGTGGCGAGGTGGTCGAGCTGGAACAGCGTGGCGAGCTGGTCGGCGTCCTCCTCGTCCCGCTCGAGCTGTTCGATGAGCTGCAGCTGCCGCTGCACCAGGCTCTGGCTGCGCCGCGACAGGTTGACGAACACGCTGCCGTACCCGGTGCGCATCGCGGCCTGCTCGGTGGCCAGCCGCAGCGCCTGGTGGTGCACCTTGTCGAAGGCGCGCGCCACCTCGCCGATCTCGTCGTCGGCACCGACCGGGACCGGCTGGACCTCGGTGCTCTGCGCGCGGCCCTCCTGGATGTTGCGGACCGCGTCGGGCAGCTGGTTCTCGGCGACGTCGAGCGCGCTGCGGCGCAGCACCTTCAGCGAGCGCAGCAGCTGGCGGGTGATGAGGAAGACGACCGCGACGGCGAGCACGAGCGCGCCGAACAGCAGCACCGCGAGCAGCCCGGCGCCGCTGCTGGAGTCCTCGACCAGCTCCGCCGACGCCGCGCCGACCTGGTCGCCCATCCGCTTGGCGACCTCGCCGAGCTTCCCGAGCATCGCCGAGGAGCTGTCGTTCCACTCGGCGGCGGCCATCCGGCGCAGCGCCTGGTCGCTCGGCACACCCGTCGTCCCGCGCGCGGCCTTGGCCAGCCGGTCGCGGGTCTGGATCGCGCTGCCCGACACTGTCCTGTCGAAGTCCGCGCGCTGCGCGTCGGTGGCCGCGGCGCGGAACGCCGCGAGCCGGTCGGCCAGCCGCAGTTCGGCCGCGTTGAGCTGATCGAGCGCGCTCGGCGCGAGGCCCGCCCTGGCGATCCCGAAGGAGACCAGCGCCTGGCTGGTCGAGAGCTGGTCGCCGGCGACGGTCAGTTCGTGCAGCGCGTTCGGGGTCCCGCCCAGCGCGTCGTCGGTGGACCCCGCGGCCAACGCGGTGTCCAGGTCCATCAGCGCGCCGGTCATCGTGGAGTACTCGGCGATCGCCTGGAGCGGTTCGAGCTGACCGGAAGCCGCCTGCTTCCGGACCGAGGCGAGCCGCTCGAGCTGACCGGAAGCCGCCTTCGCGAGGCCGTCGACGCCCGGCGCCGCCTCCGCGGCCCGGCCCGCCGCGGCGGTGTAGGGGCCGACCGCGGCGTCGACCTCCGCGCGGGCGGCGGTCAGTTCCGGGGTGCCGCCCACGGTGCCCGCGGTCAGCGTCGCCGCGGTGACGGTGCGCTCGTGCTCGAGCCCGGTGGCCAGCGCGCGGACCTGCGAGCCGAGCGCGACCAGCCGGTCGATCCGCTGGTAGCCGCCCGAGCGGCCGACCTGGCTCGCGATCGTGGTGACGCCCAGTACCAGCGCGATGATGATCGGCACCACGGTGACGGCCGCGAGCTTGACCGGCAGGCTCCAGTCCCGCCAGCGCACCAGCGCCTGCCAGGCCGACGCCCAGCGCGAACGCTGGGGCGGGCGGCCGAGCAGCTTGCCAACAGGCACTTGGCCTTCTCCTGCAACGGTCACGTAAGTGACTCCCTGTCCGGCGTCGTGGAGCCGCGGCGACGGCACCCGGTGCTTGCGGCGCGGTCCCCGGCCTTGCGGCGTGCCGCGCGATCACCCCGTGCGCACTGTAGGCCCGGGCGGCACACGGCGCGGCTCTCGTTCCCGGGCTGCCACCCGGTGCGCTCCACGTGCACTGCGCAACTTGCGTACTGCACGGTCGTCGAGATCAACTTTTCGGTGCCAATCGATCGCTGCGGTCAGCTGGGCCAAAGAATCGTACACCAATGGGGGCCCGGTCAATTCCGTTCCGTATCCGGGTGCTGACCTGGGAAAATACGTTCACCACCCGGCGACCCGCGCACGCATTCCGCCCCGCCGGGGGACAAACGGGTAATTCCGGTTACCGGACGCGTCGGGCTCCGACACCCGGACGTCACCCGTTTAGCCCACGAAGGGTAGTCAATTCCCCCTTCAGGCGTACTCAGCGTGCCCCCATCGGGTGGGTCAAGGGGTGAGATGTGCCCGATGTTGTGGCCTTGCGCAAGCCCCCCACCCGGCGTGGTGATTTCTGACAGGACCTTGCCACAGCCTGGGGATCTTCACCAAGACGCCACTCCGGGAACGCCGCCGGGGCCCTGGCAGGGTGACCCGGCTACCAACGGTCACCGGATCGCGCGGGCCCGGCCGGGCACTACTCCGTTCGCCGCAGCGCCCGGAACTGCCCGCGACAAGGGGTGACAACTGCGCTCACTATTCCGAGTGATCTGTCCGTGATCGTCCTGTCAACGGCGTTTACCGTTATTTTCCCGCCCGGTGAACGAATGCTCATCATGGCGCTCGCCGAACACCAGGTGCCTATTCCCGGCCATCGGGGCCATGACTACTATGCGAGCCTCGTAGTCCGGCCGGGCGAGTGGACCCACTCGGCGAGCGCGCCAGCCCCGCGGCGGACGCAAGTTGCCGGAGGCACCCATGCACAACGTCGCGCGTCCCGACGCGACGAGCAGCGCCCTCGAGGAGACCGGCCGCATCCCGGTCCTGTTCGCGGGCGAGCTGCCCAGTTCCGAAACCCCCGACCGGTCCCGCAGCACGGCGCGGCCCGCCGGACCGGCCACGCCGGACTACGACCGGATCCAGCACAGCCAGGAGTTCCGCTCGCTGCGCAGGCGGTTCCGGTGGTTCGTCTTCCCGCTGAGCGTGGCCTTCTTCGTCTGGTATCTCACCTACGTCCTGCTCGCGGCGTATGCGCACGACTTCATGAGCACGAAGGTGTTCGGCCAGGTCAACGTCGGCATGCTGCTGGGCCTGGGACAGTTCGCCAGCACCGCGCTGATCACCTGGCTGTATGTGCGCTTCGCCCGTCGCCGGCTCGACCCGATGGTCACCGACATCAGGGAACGCGCGGAGGTGGACCCCCGATGACCTCGACGCTCGCCGCCGGGATCCCCGCGAACAACCCGGTCCTCAACACCCTGGTCTTCGCGCTGTTCGTCGCGATCACCCTGTTCGTCGTGTACCGCGCGAGCACGCGCAACTCCTCGACCTCGGACTACTACGCCGCCGGAAGCGCTTTCACCGGACGGCAGAACGGCATCGCGCTGTCCGGGGACTTCCTGTCCGCGGCGTCGTTCCTCGGCATCGCGGGCGCGATCGCGATCCACGGCTACGACGGGTTCCTCTACTCCATCGGCTTCCTCGTCGCCTGGCTGGTCGACCTGCTGCTGATCGCCGAGCTGCTGCGCAACACCGGCCGCTTCACCGTCGGCGACGTGCTCAGCTTCCGGATGAAGCAGCGCCCGGTCCGCGCCGCCGCCGCGACGTCCACCCTGGTCATCTCGCTCTTCTACATGCTCGCGCAGATGGCGGGCGCGGGCGGGCTCGTGGCGCTGCTGCTGAACATCCACGGCAAGTTCGGCCAGGCGCTGGTGATCGGCGGCGTCGGCCTGGTCATGGTGCTGTACGTGCTGGTCGGCGGCATGAAGGGCACCACGTGGGTGCAGATCATCAAGGCGACCATCCTGCTGCTCGCGGGCGCGCTGATCACCGTGTTCCTGTTCGGCAAGTTCGGGTTCAGCTTCTCCAACCTGCTCTCGGCCGCGGCCGAGAAGAGCCCGCTCGGCGAGAAGCTGTTCGAACCGGGTGGCTCCTACGGCAGGAGCGGCGTCACCAAGCTCGACTTCGTCTCCCTCGCGCTCGCCCTCGTCCTCGGCCTGTCGTCACTGCCCCACCTGCTGATGCGCTTCTACACCGTGCCCAACGCCCGCGAGTCCCGCCGCTCGGTGGTGTGGGCGGTCGTCTGCATGCTCGTGTTCTATCTGTGCACGCTGGTGATCGGATTCGGCGCGGCCGCGCTCGTCGGCGCGGACGAGATCAAGGCGGCACCCGGCGGCGAGAACTCGGCCGCTCCCCTGCTCGCGCTGCACGTCGGCGGGACGCTCCTGCTCGGCGTCATCTCGGCGGTGGCGTTCGCGACGATCCTCGCCGTGGTCGCCGGGCTGACGCTCACCGCGTCCGCGTCGTTCGCCCACGACGTGTACGCCAACATCTTCAAGCGCGGCAAGGCCGATCCACGCGACGAGGTCCGCGTCGCCCGGATCACCGCGATCGTGGTCGGCCTCCTCGCGATCCTCGGCGGCATCCTCGCCAACGGGCAGAACGTCGCGTTCCTCGTGGCACTCGCCTTCGCCGTCGCCGCCTCGACGAACCTCTCGACGCTGCTGTACTCCCTGTTCTGGAAGCGGTTCAACACCACGGGCACGCTGTGGGGCATCTACGGCGGGCTCATCGCCTGCCTGGTGCTGGTGCTCTTCTCCCCCGTCGTCTCCGGTGACCCGGACTCGATCGTCAAGGGCATCGACTTCCACTGGTTCCCGCTCAAGAACCCGGGCCTGGTGTCGATCCCGTTCTCGTTCCTCTGCGGGTTCGTCGGCACGTTCGCCGGCCGGTCGAAGGCCGATCCCGCCAAGCACGCCGAGATGGAGGTCCGGTCCCTGACCGGGATCGGCTCCTGACGCGCTAGCCCGCCCGGAGGCCGTCGAGCACGACGCCGAGCATGCGCTCGACGTCCTCCGGGGTGGCGTACTGGCTCACCGAGCCGACCCCGTGACACAGCCGCAGCACGTCGGTTCCCGTGACGTCGTCCCGGATCAGCCCGGCCTCCTGCGCGGCCGACACCAGCGCGCCGGACGCCGCCTGGGTGCGGGAACGGCACAGCGCGAACGTCTCCGACTCGTGGTCGAGCGCCGCCTTGAGCGCCACGGTCAGCCCTCGCCGCTCGGCGTAGTAGCGCACCTGATTCCGCATCCACGCCTCGAGCGCCTCACCCGGCGGTAGCTCGGCGAGCAGGTCGAACGCGTGCTGCGCCAGCGTCTCGACCTCGTCGCGATAGACCGCCTCGAACAGTTTCTCCCTGGTCGGGAAGTGCCGGTACAACGTGCCCGCGCCCACGCACGCCCGCTTCGCGATGTCGTCGAGCGGCACGTCGGTGCCTTCTTCGGTGAAGGCCTCCCTGGCCGTCGCCAGGATGCGCTCGTAGTTGCGCCGCGCGTCCGCGCGCATCGGACGGGCCGCCTCGGCGGTCATCCGGCACCTCCTCGTCGACGAACCGGAGAGATTCTCCGAATTCACTTGCCGAACCGGAGAGCTTCTCCATATTATCAGTCCGCAACCAAGCGGAGAAGTTCTCCGGTTACCTCTCGTTCTCGCACTGGGGAGTATTCCTTGACCGAGCACACCCTCACCACCGAGCCCGCGGCGGGACGGCCCGCCCGCGCGCCGGTGCGCAGCGGGCTCGCGCTGGCGATCATCCTGATCTGCCAGCTCATGCTCATCCTCGACGCGACGGTGATGAACGTCGCCATCCCCCGGATCCAGGCGGACCTGGCCTTCAGCCCCACCGGGGTGTCCTGGGTGATGACCTCCTACAGCCTCGTCTTCGGCGGGCTGCTCCTGCTCGGCGGCCGGGCGGGCGACCTGTTCGGCAGGCGCCGCATGTTCGTCCTCGGCACGGCCGTGTTCACGCTCGCCTCGCTCGCGGGCGGACTGGCGGGCTCGGCCGAACTGCTCATCGCGGCCCGCGTCGCGCAGGGCATCGGCGCCGCGATGGCGGGCCCGAACACCCTGGCCCTGATCACCACGACGTTCACCGAGGCCAAGGCCCGCATGCGCGCGCTGTCGCTGTTCTCGGCCATGGCCAGCGGCGGTTTCGCCATCGGCCTGCTGCTCGGCGGCCTGCTCACCGAGTGGATCTCGTGGCGCTCCGCGCTGTTCATCA
The DNA here is from genome assembly GCF_042739895.1 of Amycolatopsis sp. NPDC059021. Taxonomy (NCBI): domain Bacteria; kingdom Bacillati; phylum Actinomycetota; class Actinomycetes; order Pseudonocardiales; family Pseudonocardiaceae; genus Amycolatopsis; species Amycolatopsis sp. NPDC059021. The sequence goes on along the minus strand of NZ_JBHYIQ010000039.1, from coordinate 19,169 downwards.
ACGTGCCGTTCGGGCTGGCGATCGTCCTGCTCGCACCGCGGTTCGTACCCGACCCCGAGCGGCGGCCCGCGCACCTCGACCTGCCGGGCGCGATCGCCGGGACGCTCGGCGTCAGCGCGCTCGTCTTCGCCTTCACCCACGGCGGCTCCGACGGCTGGGACAACCCGGTCACCCTGGGCTCACTCGGCGCGGGAGTGCTGCTGCTGGCCGGGTTCCTGATGCTGCAGGCCCGCGGCAGCCAGCCCCTGGTCCCGCTGCGGCTGTTCGCCGAACGCAACCGGGCCGCCGCCTACGCGAACTTCTTCCTCGGCCCGATGGCGATGATGTCGATGTTCTTCTTCCTCACCCAGTTCCTGCAGGACGTCCAGCACTTCGCCGCGCTGCAGACCGGGTTCGCGTTCCTGCCGATGGCCGCGATGGTGTTCGCGCTGAGCCGCTCGATCCCGCGGCTGCTCCCCCGTTTCGGCCCGAAACCCCTCGCCATCACCGGCACCGTGCTGATGATCGCCGGGGCGGGCTGGCTCACCCAGCTCACGCCGTCGAGCGGCTACGTCGCGACGCTGCTCGGCCCGATGGTGCTCATGGGCGTCGGCGTCGGACTGGCGTTCTCCCCGCTCAACGTGCTCATCATGACCAGCGTGGCGACCGAGGACGCGGGCGCCGCCGGCGGCGTGCTGCAGACGATGCAGCAGGTCGGCGCGGCACTGGGGCTGAGCATCCTGATGACCGTGTCGGGCTCGGTCACCCGGTCGGCCGCGGGCTCCGGGGTGCGGGGACCGCAGCTCATGGTGGACGGGATGACCGCGGCGTTCCTCGGCGCGAGCCTGCTGGCCGGGCTGAGCTTCCTGGTGGCGCTCACCTTCCGCCGCCAGCACACCGCGACTTCCTGACCGGGGGTGCGAAACGGTCCGTGGGGGCCTCCTTGAGGGAGTCTGAGTCCCTCAAGGAGGCCCCCACGGACCGCTGAAGTCAGAGCTTCTGGCCTGCCTGGACCCGGTGGGTGACACGGCGCTCGACCAGGAACGACACGAACGGCACGCAGCCGGCGAGCAGCACCAGCACGGTGCCCTTGATGGAGAACCGGGCCTTGATCGCGAGGTCGATCGTGAGCACCAGGTAGATCATGTACAGCACGCCGTGGATCGGCGAGTAGATCGCGGACGGCTCGGGCATGGCGAAGCCGTAGCGCAGCACCATCACGAAGCACAGCCCGAGCAGGCCGATACCGGTGACATAGGCGGAAACGCGGAACCGGAGGAGCGGGCCGGACAGCGAGGGCGCGCCGGTCCGCGCGGCGTCGGCGTCAGTTCGAGTGGTCATGCGAGTCTTCCTCACTCTGGCCTGCTGGTCTCTGGCCTGCTGGTCTCCTGATCACGGGCGTGCAGCTCGCGCAGGTATCGGTTGTAGGCGGCCAGCTCGTCGTCCTCCTCGGCCGCGGCCGCCACGGGCACGGCGCGGCGCGGGGCCGGGACGTCCACACGCGGCGCGGGCTCCTCGGGCCGCGCGGCCTCCGGCGCGTCCTCCTGCGCGGCGGCACGCAGCCGCAACTGCCGGATCCGCCAGAACATGAACGCAGGGAACAGCCCGAACAGCGGCCACTGCAGGACGTAGCCGAGGTTTTGGAACGTCCCGCTCGCCGAGGTGAAGCGGTCCCACTGCCACCAGGCGAGACCGCAGGCGCCCGCCAGGCTCACCAGGCAGACGCCGACGATCAGGAGTCGGCGCCCGGTGCTGGAACCCGCCGGGGCTGAACGTGCTGGCACGGCTTCGACGCTAGCACTGGCCTGCTGAGAGCGGACGGCTCGGTCCGGGCTCAGGCCCTGCCCTTGGCCGCCTGCGCAGCCTTCGCGTATCCGTCGGCGAGCCCGAAGACCTTCTGCGCGTATTCGGTCGAGTTGTTGTAGGACAGGATCCCGGCCCACCAGCCCGCCGGGCTCGCCATGTCCCGCCCGCCCGCGCACAGGTACCGGGCCGCGGTCAGCGCGGCGTCGTCGATCTGCTGCGGATCGCCCAGCCCGTCGCCGTTGCCGTCCGAAGCCCACTTCCGCCACGTACCGGGAATGAACTGCATCGGCCCCATCGCGTGCGCCGGGCTGTCACCCTCGTTGATCGCCGCGACGCCGGGCGACCCGTCGAGCGGGACGCCGATGATCGGCTTCGACGGCAGCCCGTTCTCCTGGAGCACCGCCCCGCCGTACTGGCCGTGGTTGGACTCGATCCGGCCGATGCCGGCGAGCGTGGCCCACGAGATCTTGCAGGCCGGCTGGTTCGCGCGCAGGGCGAGTTCCGCGTTGCCGTAGGCCCGCAGCGCCCGCGCCGGGATCCCGGTCGCCGCCGCCACCTGGCCTGCCCAGGTGGCGAGCGGGTTCTTGTCCCCCGGCTTCGGCTGTTGTTTCTCGGCCTGCTGCGGAGCGGTCGGCTGGTCGCCGCCCGCGACGACGGCGCTGACCGGCACGACGGAGCCCGGCTGCACGTCCGCGGCCTTGACCTGCAACGCCGGGATGTCCGTGGTGGTCGGGCTCGCCACCGGCGCGGACGCCTTGGTGACCAGCCACACCCCGCCCGCCGCGACCGCGACCACGGCGACCACGATCGCGAGCCTGCCCAGCACCGCGGTGCCCCGTCTCCGCCGGACCGGTGCCGGCGCGGCCGGGGAGGTTGTTTCTTCCTCGGTTTCTCCGGTGGTGCGCACGGAACTCCGGTCCTCCAGCGTGTCGTCGGTCGATCCTTCAACGAGCCCGCGCAGGTTAGCGTTACGCGGGCCCGTCCGATCGGCTCGGCACGCCGGTTTCACCCGGCGGAACGGGGCGAAGTCTTCAGGCGGTCTTCTGCTGACGGGCGAGGCGGGCCACGCACCAGGCGGGCGCGCTGCCGCGGCGCAGGTGCTGGAGCACCGTCATCGGGCCCAGCCTGCGCGCGAGGTCGGACGGCGCCAGGCCGGCCGCCCGGTAGTCGAGCGCGCGCTGGTCGAGCGGGCTGATCCCGGCGTCCCACCACTGTTCGGCCTCGGCGACCCCGCCGACCATCTGCCACCAGCTCGCCGCGGCGACGAGCAGTTCCTCCGGGACTTCGGGCAGCCTGCGGCGCATCGCGTCGAGGTAGCCGGGGTCCGCGGCCTCGACCGGCGCCCAGCGCGCCGGTCCGGACCGTTCGCGCTGGCCGGGAATCCCCGGCGCGGCGTGCGGTGGCGCTTCGGCGAGCCACGCGGACGCGATCCGGTGGACCTCGCGCTCTTCGGCGCTCTGCTCGCGCTCGGCGGCCCACTGCTGGATCAGCGCGTCCACTCCGGGATCTCCGGTCATCCCTGCCTCCTCATTGGTCCCCGACTGGGCGGGCCCCGACGCCCGCTACCCGCACGCTGTGCGCACCACGTTGAACTGCACCAACGACCGACAATCCGCGTGCCCGGCGCGGTGTCCCGGGGAGCGGGGAACCGGCCGATCACGCAATGTGAGGACCGTAGGGCCGGAGTGGTGTCCTCCGCCATACCCCAACTGCTACGAATTCGTTGACCTGGGGTTTTTCGAGGCCAATCCACCCGGATGGTCGAGCGCCCGGACCGGAATCTGGGATCGGTCACAATCCGTGATCCACCCGATGGAGAACGCACGGTAACCGGCGGCGGGATAATGTCCCGCCGCTGGTCACGCAGAGCGCGGAATTACTGGAAGAGGCTCCGGAAGAAGGTCACGATCGCCTCCGCGCCGTTCTTGAGCCAGCCGAGCGCGGTGTGGACGACGCCCGCGGACTGGTTCGGCTGGGTGATCAGGAAGAACAGGACGAGCAGCACCACCGCGATGATGAGGACTTTCTTCAGACCGCTGGACATCTCTCCCCCTTCGGGTCCGGCGCGGTGCCGCCCCGGGAGCCACTGCGTCACCTCGAACCCCGCGCGCACCGCGGAGCGTGCTCCCTACTCTAGGAGGCCCGAGCCGGGAAAACACCCGAACACCACCCACAGGAGCAGTGATGGCGGAAAACGTCCTGGTCGAGCACGCGGATTCGGTGACGACGATCACGATCAACCGGCCGGAGGCCCGCAACGCCGTCGATGGACCCACCGCCGCCGCGCTCGCCGAGGCCTTCCGGGCCTTCGACGCCGACGACGAGGCCTCCGTCGCGGTCCTGACCGGGGCGGGTGGCGCGTTCTGCGCCGGCGCCGACCTCAAGGCCGTCGGCACCGAACGGATGAACCGCATCGTGCCCGACGGGGACGGCCCGATGGGCCCGACCCGGATGGCACTGGGCAAGCCGGTACTGGCCGCGGTCTCGGGGCACGCCGTGGCGGGCGGGCTCGAGCTCGCGCTGTGGTGCGATCTGCGGATCGCGGACGCCACGGCGGTGTTCGGCGTGTTCTGCCGCCGCTGGGGCGTCCCGCTGATCGACGGCGGCACGGTGCGGCTGCCCCGGCTGATCGGGCAGTCGCGCGCGATGGACATGATCCTCACCGGCAGGCCGGTCGACGCCGGCGAAGCGCTCGCCATCGGCTTGGCGAACCGCGTGGTGCCCGAGGGGGAAGCGGTTTCCGCGGCACAGGAGCTGGCCCGGCAGCTGGCCGCGTTCCCGCAGACCTGCCTGCGTGGTGACCGCCGTTCGGCGTACGCCCAGTTCGGACTGTCCGAAGTGGACGCTCTGCGGACCGAGTTCGCCGGTGCCATGGGCGCCGGGTCGCTGGCGGAAGAAGCGGCCGACGGCGCGGCGCGGTTCGCCGGGGGCGCGGGGCGGCACGGCAGCTTCGGCTGACACCCCATCGGCCGCTCGCGACACCGGGCGATCACCCGGCTACGCTCCGGCCATGGACGACGAAGCCGATAGGGACGTGGCCGACAGAGTGGCGCTCCGCCCGGTCTCCGAAGGGGATCTCGGCCTGCTGGAAGCGCTGACCAACGATCCAGAGGCGACCGGCGACTTCCAGTGGTACGGCTGGCACGATCCCGGTTACCTGCGCCGCCGCTGGCACGAAACCGGCATGCTCACCACCGACAGCGGCATGCTGATCGCGACGCTCGGCGATCGCCCGGTCGGGCTGGTTTCCTGGCACCGCAGCCGCACCAGCCCCACGTCGTACTGCTGGACGATCGGTCTCGTCCTGGCGCCCGAAGCACGCGGGCACGGCTACGGAACCGAAGCCCAGCGCCTGCTGGTGCGGTACCTGTTCGCGCACACCCAGCTCAACCGCGTCGAGGCCACCACCGAGGTCGGCAACCGCGCCGAGCAGCGCTCACTGGAGAAGGCGGGGTTCACCCGCGAGGGCGTCCTGCGCGGCTACGGTTTCCGTGACGGGAAATGGCGGGACAACGTGCTCTACTCCGTTGTCCGCGACGATCTCACGGACAACGGAGTAGTCCAGCCTCAAGTCAGGCGATAACGCCCGCTTCCCGCAGCTTCGCGATCTCGTCCTCGCCCACGCCCAGTTCGCCGAGCACTCCGAGCGTGTCGGATCCCTTGTCGTGCGGGGCTTCCGGCGTGCCGGGCGGGGTCCGGTCGAAGCGCGGCGCCGGCGCGGGCTGCACCAGGCCGCCGACCTCGACGAACGTGCCGCGTGCCGCGTTGTGCGGGTGCTGCGCGGCCTCGTCGGGGGAAAGCACCGGCGTCAGGCACGCGTCGGTGCCCTCCGCACGGGCGCAGAGCTCGTCTCGGGTGTGCTTGCCGATGGCCTCGGCGACGATCTCCCGCAGCTTCGGCCACTGTGACTTGTCGACGTGCAAGGGGAGTTCGTCCGGGTTCAGGCCGAGCACCTTGACCAGATCGCCCCAGAACCGCATCTCGATCGCGCCGACCGCGACGTACTTGCCGTCGGCGGTCTCGTAGGTGTCGTAGAACGGGGCGCCGCCGTCGAGCATGTTGTCCCCGCGCTCGCCCGGCCACACACCGGCCGCGCGCATCCCGTGCAGGCTCGTGGTGAGCAGCGCGGCACCGTCCACCATGGACGCGTCGACGACCTGGCCCTTGCCCGACGACGTCCGCTCGTACAGCGCGGCGAGGATGCCCATGGCCAGCAGCAGCCCGCCGCCGCCGAAGTCGCCGACCAGGTTGAGCGGCGGCACCGGCCGCTCCCCCTGCCGCCCGATGGGTTCGAGCGCGCCCGCGATGCCGATGTAGTTGATGTCGTGCCCCGCCGCCTTGGCCAGCGGCCCGTCCTGGCCCCAGCCGGTCATCCGGCCGTAGACCAGGCGCGGGTTACGGGCATGGACGACGTCGGGGCCGAGGCCGATCCGTTCGGCCACCCCGGGCCGGAAGCCCTCGATCAGCACGTCGGCGGTGTCGGCGAGTTTGAGGACGAGTTCGACACCCTCGGGGGTCTTGGTGTTGATCCCGACCGACCGGCGGCCGCGCGCCAGCGGGTCGTTCGAAAGCCCGAGCACGTCCTCGCCGGGAGTGGCGCGGTCGACGCGGACGACGTCGGCACCGAGGTCGGCAAGGATCATGGTGGCGAACGGCCCCGGCGCGAGCCCGGCGAGTTCGACGACCTTCAGCCCGCTCAGCGGACCAGCCTTCATGGGTGTGTCCCTTCTTTGCGGCACAAGCCTTGCGCGGCATACGGATCAGAGCGTACGGGAGATGATTTCCTTCATGATCTCGCTCGTGCCGCCGAAGATCCGCGAAATCCGGACGTCGGCCCACGCCCGCGCGATCGGGTACTCGGTCATGTAGCCGTAGCCGCCGAACAGCTGCACGCAGTCGTCGACCACCTTGTTGACCCGCTCGGTGGTCCACAGTTTCGCCATCGCCGCGCCCTGGACGTCCAGCTCGCCCTTGAGGTGCCGTTCGATGCACTGGTCGAGGAAAGCCCGCGCCACCGCGGCCTCGGTGGCCGCCTCGGCGAGGGTGAACTTGGTGTTCTGGAAGGAGAAGATGGGCCTGCCGAAGGCCGTGCGCTCCTTGGTGTAGTCCAGCGTGAGGTCGATCGCGGCCTCCATCCCGGCCACCGCGGTGACGGCGATGATCAGCCGTTCCTGCGGCAACTGCAGCATCAGCTGGACGAAGCCCTGCCCCTCCTCCTCGCCGAGCAGGTTGGCGGCGGGCACGCGGACGTCGTCGAAGAACAGCTCGGCGGTGTCCTGTCCCTTGAGCCCGACCTTGTCCAGCACGCGGCCGCGGCGGAAGCCCGGGGTGTCGGTCTCGACCGCGATCAGCGACACGCCCTGCGCGCCCGCGTCCGGATCGGTCTTGCACGCGACGACCACCAGATCGGCGTGGTAGCCGTTGGTGATGAAGGTCTTTGCGCCGTTGATGACGTAGTGGTCGCCGTCGCGGACCGCGCGGGTCTTGATGCCCTGCAGGTCCGAACCGGTACCGGGCTCGGTCATCGCGACGGCGCCGACGAACTCGCCGGTGGCGAACTTCGGCAGCCACTCGCGCTTCTTCTCCTCAGCGGCGTAGGCGAGGATGTAGTGCGCCACAATTCCATTGTGGACGGTCACGCCCCAAGCGCTGTCCCCGGCGCGGGCCTGCTCCTCGTACAGCACCGCCTCGTGCGCGAACGTGCCGCCACCGCCGCCGTACTCCTCCGGGATGGACAGCGCGAGCAGGCCGACCTCGCCCGCCTTGGTCCACACTTCGCGGTCGAGCCGCTTCTCCTTCGCCCAGCGCTCCTGGTGCGGCACCAGTTCCTTCTGCATGAACGTCCGGGACAGCTCCCGCAGGTCTTCGAGCTCGGTGGTGCTCCACGAGCTCTTCTGGATCTGCAACGGCACGGCGACGCCTCCTGAGCACGAGCGGTACTGGAAAACATGACGCAGGGAATGTAAGTTCTGGCTGGAATGTACATCCGTACCGGACTGAACGTAAAGCGCTCCAGCAAGGGATTCAGGTGACCGAGGTAACACGGGCGCCCGCGGCGAAGGCCCACCGCACGCAGGCCGAGCGGCGCGAGCAGACCCGCACGGCGCTGCTCGACGCGACGATCGACTGCCTGGTCGAACTCGGCCACGCGCGGACGACCGTGCAGGAGGTCTGTGCCCGCGCCGGGGTGTCGAAAGGCGCGGTCCAGCACCATTTCGCCACGAAGGCCGAGCTCATGGCGACCGCGGTCGAGCACCTGACGACGCGGCTGCGCGAGCAGCTGGCGTCCTCGCTCGCGGAGCTGCCCAGCGGCGGCCGCGGGGTCGCCGCGGCGATCGACCTGCTCTGGGAGGGCTATTCGGGAACGCTGTCCACCGCGGTCACCGAACTGTGGGTGGCGGCGCGAACCGATCCCGAACTGCGCGCGGCGATCCGCCCGGTCGACCGAGCGCTGGGCCGCGCCACCCTCGAGCACGTCACCGAGGTCGCGGGCGAACTGCCACCGGAGCGCGCCCAGCTGCTGTTCTGGCTGACGGTCAACCTGACCAGGGGACTCGCGCTGGACGCCGAACTCGGCGGCGACCCGAAACGCCGCCGTCAGCTGCTCGACGAATGGAAGCGCATCGCCACCATGCTCTACGAGGACGCCACCCCATAACATGAATCTGATTCACGTCTAGCTTGGCCCCGTACCGCCGGTATGGTTTACTCGCGGGTAACACCTTTGCGACGCCGGCGCGCCCGGATGTCGTCTCGGCGGAACGGGAGAGGTCATGACCAGCACGACACCGGCGAACGTGGGCCACGACGGCATCGACCGCACCGTCCTCACCGGAACGGTCGGGGACGTGCCCTCCGGACCCTCGGCGGCCCGCGCGGCTCAGCTCGTCGCCCGGGTGACCGGCGGCGCCGACAACGCGCCGGTCCGGATGCCCGCGCCCTTCACCGGGAAGCCGATCGCGACCCTGCCGCAGGCGGGCGACGCCGAGGTCCGCGCGGCCTTCGCCACCGCCCGCGCGGCGCAGCGCGACTGGGCCGAGCGCCCGGTGCGGGAACGTCAGCAGGTGCTCTTCCGGCTGCACGATCTGGTGCTGCGGCGTCAGCGCGAGGCCCTCGACCTGGTCCAGATCGAGGCGGGCAAGGCCCGGCTCGACGCGTTCGACGAGGTGAGCGCGGCCGCGCTGGTCGCCGCGTACTACGGGAAGCACAGCGCCAGGATCCTGGCGCCGCGGCGCGCGGCGGGTGTCATCCCCGGCCTCACGAAGACCGGCGAGGTCCGGCATCCGAAGGGCGTCGTCGGGATCATCTCGCCGTGGAACTATCCCCTCGCGCTGACCGCGATGGACGTCTTCCCCGCGCTCGCCGCCGGCAACACCGTGGTGCAGAAGCCGGACAACCAGACCGCGCTTTCCGCGCTGTGGCTGCACGAACTCGCCTCCGAAGCGGGGCTCCCGGACGACGTGTGGCAGATCGTGCTCGGCCGCGGCTCACGCATCGGCACCGCGCTGGTCGAGGAGTCGGACTACCTGTGCTTCACCGGTTCCACGCCCACGGGCAAGGAGCTGGCCGGGCAGGTGGCGAAGCGGCTGACCAGTTACTCGCTCGAACTCGGCGGCAAGAACCCGATGATCGTGCTGCCCGACGCCGACGTCGCCAAGGCCGCGGCGGGGGCGGTGACCGCGTGCTTCTCCTCGGCGGGCCAGCTGTGCGTGTCGGTCGAGCGGATCTACGTGCACGAGGACATCCGCGAGGAGTTCACCCGCGCGTTCGTGGCGAAGACGGCCGCGCTGCGGCTCGGCGGCGTGCTGGACTTCCACGCGCAGATGGGTTCGCTGACGTCGGAGGATCAGCTGCGGACCGTTTCGGAGCACGTCGAGGACGCCCGTTCGAAGGGCGCGCAGGTGCTCACGGGTGGCCGGGCGCGGCCCGACCTGGGCCCGCTGTTCTACGAGCCGACCGTCCTTTCCGGAGTCACGCCGGGGATGACGCCGTTCGCCGAGGAGACGTTCGGGCCGGTCGTGTCGGTCTACGGCTACACCGACGTCACCGAAGCCATCGAGGCCGCCAACGACACGCCGTTCGGACTGAACGCGAGCGTGTGGTCGCGCAACGGGCGCGCGGGCTGGGAGGTCGCGGCGCGGCTGAAGGCGGGGACGGTCAACGTGAACGAGGGCTACGCGGCGACGTTCGGCAGTGTCAGCGTGCCGATGGGCGGGATGAAGGAATCCGGTGTCGGACGCCGCAACGGCGCCGAGGGGTTGCTGAAGTACACCGAATCCCAGTCGATCGCGGTGCAGCGCGGGCTCGCGCTGCGGCCGGGGCGCGGGGTGCCCGGCTCGGTGTGGGCGCGCGGCCTGACCGCCGGGCTCAAGGCGCTGCGCCACCTGCCCTGGCGGTAAGCGAGTCCCACATTCAAGAGCTCGAGTCCCACATTCAGGCGCGCGAGTTCCTCCTTCGCGCGGCCCGGGTCCCTGCGGACTCGCAGACGCCACTGTGGAACTCGGGTGCGTGAAAGGGGAACTCAGGTACGCGAATGTGGGACTCGCGCGCTATTCGGACGGGGCGGGGGCGGTGAGGAGGCCGCGGTCGTAGGCGATGGCGACGGCTTCGGCGCGGCGGCTCGCGCCGAGCTTGGCCATCACCCGCGACAGGTGCACGCTCACGGTCTTCTCGCTGATGTACAGCTCCGCGCCGACCTGGCGGTTGGTGCGGCCGAGCGCCACGCGCTCCAGCACGTCGCGTTCGCGATCGGTCAGCGGGTCCGCCGGGGTGCGGGCGCCCTCGGTGCCGGACGGCGCGGCGGCGCCGGTCAGTTCGATGCGGGCGCGGTGCCCCAGATCGCGGAGGGCGTCCCGTAGCGGCACCGCGTCCAGCTCGGCGGCCACCGCGTGCGCGGCTTCCAGCGCGGCCGTCGCCTCGGCGGCGTCGGCGCCGGCGGCGAGCAGCGCCCGCGCGTGCTGCCACCGGCAGAACGCCTGCTCGTACACCGCGCCGTAGCCGAACGCCTCGGCCGCCGCCGCCCACAGCCGTGGTGCGGGATCGCCGCCGAGCCCGCTCGAGGCGGCTTCCAGCCGGGCCACCCAGGCCCGGCCCTCGGGGCCGAGCGTGCCCGACCGCGGCATGCCCTCGGCGGCGCAGCGGCGGCCGTGTGCGAGGAAGCGTTCCCCCGCCGCCACCGCCTGCTCGACGACGCGCTGCTCGCCCCGGCTCCGGCCCTCCGCCGCCAGCGCGGCCGCGGCCGCCGCCCCGTGCGCGGCGATCCTGATCCCGCCGAGCAGCGAGGGTTCGATCTTCTCCAGCCAGTCGATCAGCTCCTCGGCCGCGCGCACCGCCTCGGCGTACTGCCCGCGCCAGTAGGCGAGCTGACTGACCGCGTCCCCGCCCGACAACGCGATCTGGATGTCGGAAGCCCAGTGCCTGCGCAGGCCGGGAAGCAGCCGCTCGGCCATGTCGAACCGCCCGCGCGCGACCACGAACAACGCCCAGACCCCGAGGATGCGGGCCGCGACCGCGCTGGACACGCCGCGCCCCGCCCGGCCCGCCGCGTCCTCGTCCGGCCAGTCCCCGCTGAGGTACCGCAGCTGCAGATGCCGGGCCCGCAGCTCGAGCCCGTACGCGCTCCAGGTCAGCCCGGACTCCTCGGCCCGGCGCACCCCGCGCTCGACGTGCTCCAGCGCCGCCGCGAGCTCGGCCTGGTCGTCGTAGCTCAGCGCGAGGAAGTACATCGCCCGCACCTCGACGTTCAGCGCCCCGGCTTCACGCGCCTTGCCGATCGCCTGACACAGCCGCTCGCGTGCTTCCGCCGGATCCCCCGAGGAGTCGGCGAGTGTGCCGAGGGTGACCAGCGCGGAGGCCTCGGCCCCCATCGCCCCCACCGTCCGCGCGTCGGACACCGCGGTGAGCGCGCTTTCCAGCGCCTCCTCGTACTGGTCGAGCACGCGCAGGATCCCGGCCCTGCTGGCCAGCACCCACGCCCGCGCCGCGCTGGGCTCGGTGTGCTCGACCAGCGCCCAGGCCCGGTCGATCGCGGCCGAGGCCTCGTCGACGGTGCCCTCCTGGGAAAGCAGCGTCTCGGCCAGCCGCCGCCACGCCCCGGCAGCGCGTTCGAGCGGGATGTCCGGCGTCAGTACCTGGGTGGCCGAGCGCGCGTACGCCGCGGCCCGTTCGGGTTCGCCCGCGGTCCCCGCGAAATAGGACGCGTTGTGCAGCAGCCTCAGCTCGTCGACGCCCTCGGGCCTGCCCGGCTCGGGCACGGCGTCCCAGATGGACAGTGCCTGCTCGACGTGCCGGAGCGCGGCGCCCGGCGCGCCCAGCTTCTCGGCCTCCCCCATCGCCCGCCACAACGCCGGGAGCGCCGTCGCGAAGTCCTTGCTCTCCAGGCTGTGATACGCCAGCTTGGCGTCGTGCCCGCGCCCCTGCGGCATGGCCTCGATCCGCGCCGCGTACGCCGCGTGCATCCGGCCCCGCTCCCCCGGCAGCAGATCGCCGTACACCGCCTCCTGCAGCAACGCGTGCCGGAAGGCGTAGAACCCGTTCTCGATCACCAGGACGTGGTGCTGCACGGCCTCGCGCAGTGCTTCGTCCAATTCGGACTCGCCGAGCCCGGCGATCTCGGCCAGCGCCGCGTGGGACACCGAGTCGTCGTTGGCCACCGAGATCACCCGGAGCACGCGCCGGGTGTCGGGGGCCAGCCGTTCCAGCCGGGCGAGCAGCACCTCGGCGAGCCCGGCGGGCAGGTCACGGCATTCGGCCGAGCTGGCCAGCAGTTCCTCGGCGAAGAACGGGTTCCCCTCCGACCGGCTGGCGATGTCGGCCACCACGTCGGCCCCGAGCGGCTCGTCGGACAGCGCCTCGACGAACGCGCGCGCCTCGGCCGTGCCGAACGGGAGCAGGTCCACCCGCTCGACGGTGGCCAGCCGGACCAGCTCGGCGAGCAGGGCCCGCAGCGGATGCCGCCGGTGGACGTCCTCCTCGCGGTAGCTGCCCACCACCAGCAGCCGCTGTGACCGCAGCCGGGTGAGCAGGAAGGAGAGCAGGTTGCGGGTGGAGCGGTCCGCCCAGTGCAGGTCCTCGAGCAGGATGACCACCGGCCGGGCGGCGGCGATCTCGGTCAGCACCCCCAGTACCGCGTCGAACAGCTGCAGCTGACCGAGATCCTGTTCCGCACGGGGCCGTTGCATGGCCTCCCGCTCGTTGGCGGTCACCTGCCCGTACTCCCCCGCCGAGGGCATCTCCGGCTCCTGGCCCTGCGGCAGCAGCCTGCCCAGCGCCGGCCGGGCCCGGACGGCGGCGGCTATCCCCGGATCCGCCGCCGTGCCGAGCGGGGCCAGCGCCTCGGCGAACGGGAGGTAGGGCAGACCGCCCTCCCGCACGTCGATGCAGCGGCCGGTCAGCACCAGCGCGCCACGGGCCGCGACGTGCTCGCCGAGCTCGGTGAGCAGCCTCGTCTTGCCGACCCCGGCGTCGCCGGACAGCAGCACCGCCCCCGCCTCCCCCCGTTCGGCGCGGGCGAAGGCGGCACCGAGCCGCCGCATCTCCTGGGTGCGGCCGACGAGCGCGATACCGGAACCGAGTCTGGGCACGAGAGGCATTCTCGCCTACCCCACCGACAACTTCTTCATCGATTTCGTCCCGCGGGGTCCCTTACCGGGTGGTCTCGCTCACGCCGGCCGAGGCCCGCTCGGAGCCGTGACGGCGCTGCGCGGGCACCTCGACGTCGGTAAACCGCTCGGCCCGCAGCCGGCGCGTCGCCCGCCGGACCCGGCCGACCCACACGCCGCGGCCCGCCTTCTTCAGCTCCTCGGCCCGGTAGGCGGCTTCGGCCCGTACCGCGTCCAGGAGCAGACCCGTGTTCATGTGCTTTCCCCTTGTCCCTGAGTTCCTTGGTGACACTCAGAGTCGTCCTGAGGGGTGGCCCCCGGCATCGGGTGATCACCCCGACCTGGACGCGACTCGACCCCTTACTCCCGCCGAAATCCAGCTCAGCGGGGGTAAGGGGTCGAGTGAGGGCCGCCGTGGCTCAGTCGCGCAGGGCGGCCAGCAGACCCTGCCAGCCCGATGCGGGCAAGCGGAAGGCACCCCCTTCGGGATCCTTCGAATCGCGTACCGCGGCATCGCCGCCGACGAAGGCGATCTCGACGCAGTCGTTGCCGCCGCCGCTGTGGCTGCTCTTACGCCAGTGGGCACGCGAAAGTTCGGTGTCCGGCATCATGACCCCACTTCCTTAGCAATCTTCCTGGACCACGTCCTGGATTCGGTGATGGTGCACTGGAGCCGGCGCGGCCGCCTGTTCGGCGAACCGGCCGGCGGCCTCGGCGATCACCTCGACCGAGTCGTCCGGCTTCAGTGCCGCCGCGCGCAGGTGGTCGAACATCAGCGCGTAGCGCCGGACGTCAGGGGGCTCCTCCAGGTAGAGGCCGCTGGACGTGCTGTCCACGTAGACCACGTCGGCGTCGGCCTGTTCGGGGAAGCCCATGATCAGGAACGGCCCCTCCATCCCGGGATGGGCGCCGGTGCCGAACGGCACGACCTGGATGGTGACGTTCGGCCGCCCGGCCAGCGACACCATCCGGTACAGCTGCTCGGCCATCACCTCGGCGCTGTCCACCACGCGGTGCAGCACGGCCTCGTCGATCACCGCCCAGTACTCCGGCGGCGAGGCGTCGGCGAACAGTTCCTGACGCGCCATCCGCGCGGCGACGCGGCGCCGGAGTTCGGCCTCCTCCGCGTCCGGGCGCATGGCCCTGATCACCGCGCGGGCGTAGCGCTCGGTCTGCAGCAGGCCGGGGACGAGCAGCGCCTGGAACGCGCGCAGCGAACTCGCGTCCGCCTCGAGCCCGACGAAGGTGCCGGTGAAGACCTCGTTGTAGGCGTGCCACCAGCCGCGCTTGCGGGCCTCCCTGGCGAGCTGGACAAGCACCTCCTGCTCGTCACCGGTGATCCCGTACAGCGCGAGCATGTCCCTGGCGTCACGCGGGGTGACCCCGACGTGCCCGGTCTCGATGCGGCTGATCTTCGACGCGGAGCACTCGAGCTTCTCGCCCACCTCGTCGATGGTCAGATCCGCGGCCTCCCGGAACCTGCGCAGCTCGCTCGCGAGTCTCCGGCGGCGAACGGTGGGACCCTGACCCCTTGCCATCACGGCACCTCCGGCTCTCCGGCGCTGAAGCGCTTTCTCGTACTGGCATTCAACCAGCCGACCATGCACTTGGTGGAAGATTAACCCGCGTCGATCCCGGGGTTAACCCGATGATCGATCTGCAATTTGCAGATCGGCCTTGTATCCTCACGGTTGAGCGGGGCGGCAGCGCGCTGACGCCTTGTGAGCAGGGTAGACGACAATGCCCGGGTATCACGGCAGTCGCCCGGTCGTTGCCGGCGGTGGTGAGCCCGGGGCCGTCCCCCGATCGGTCCCGGTCTCACCACCGCACCGCTATTGCCCCGTAATCGCGGTGGCTATTCCGCTTTTCCGTCGCACGAAAGCGTGAATGTCGCCCAGAGCGGTATCACTCAGAGCGCTACCACTCAGAGCACGCGCAGCAGTCCTTCTTGGACCACGGTCGCGATGAGCGTGCCGTCCGCGGCGAAGAACCGGCCGGTGGCCAGCCCCCGCGCCCCCGACGCCGTGGGCGAGGCGCTGTCGTAGAGGAACCACTCGTCGGCCCGGAACGGACGGTGGAACCACAGCGCGTGATCCAGGCTGGCGCCGAGGACCTTGTCGAGATCCCAGTAGACGCCGTGCCGCGCCAGGACCGAGTCGAGCAGGGTCATGTCCGAGGCGTAGGTCAGCACGCAGACGTGCAGCAGCTGCTCGTCGCCGAGCTTGCCGTCGGCACGCATCCACACCTGGTTGCGCGCCGGGTGTTCGCCGGTCTCCCGGGTGATCCACGGCGGGTCGTTGACGTAGCGCAGGTCGATCGGGCGCGGCGTGCCGTGGTGGCCGATCGAGAACCCCTCGGCGCGTTCCATCAGCGTCGGCAGCGATTCCGGGTCCGGGACGTCCGGCATCGTCTCGGCGTGCTCGATACCCGGCTCGTCGGTCTGGAACGACGCCGACAGCGAGAAGATCGCCTTCCCGTGCTGGATCGCGACGACCCGGCGGGTGGTGAACGAGCGGCCGTCGCGGATGCGGTCGACCTCGTAGATGATCGGCACGCTCGGATCGCCGCCGCGGATGAAGTACGCGTGCAGCGAATGGACCTTGCGCTCGGCGGGGACCGTGCGCCCGGCGGCGACGAGCGCCTGCCCGGCGACCTGGCCGCCGAACACACGCACCGGCGAGTGCGCCGGCGAGACGCCGCGGAAGATGTTCTCCTCGATCTTCTCCAGATCGAGCAGCGCGATCAGCTTGTCGAGCACGGGCTGGCCGCTGCCACCGGTGTCCCTGTCCAGTCCGGTGGCAGCTTCCCTGGCCATCTCAGTCATACCCGAACCCTAGGCCCCGTGTGCCCGTTCGGTCCGCTATGCGTGGTCGTCTTCACCGAGGCGATGGACGCGGATCAGGTTGGTCGAGCCGACCGTCCCCGGCGGGGAGCCCGCGACGATGACGACCAGATCGCCCTTGGCGTACTTGCCCATCTCCAGCATCGCGTGGTCGACCTGCCGGATCATCTGGTCGGTCGAGTCCACTTTGGGCACGATGCGGGTGGTGGTGCCCCACGTCATGGCGAGCTGGCTGCGCACGCTCTCCTCCGGCGTGAACGCCAGCAGCGGCAGCCGGGTGTGCAGCCGGGCGAGCCGCCGCACGGTGTCGCCGGACTGCGTGAACGCGACCAGTGCCTT
Source organism: Amycolatopsis sp. NPDC059021 (assembly GCF_042739895.1). NCBI lineage: Bacteria > Bacillati > Actinomycetota > Actinomycetes > Pseudonocardiales > Pseudonocardiaceae > Amycolatopsis > Amycolatopsis sp. NPDC059021. Next base: position 2,603 of record NZ_JBHYIQ010000039.1, on the reverse strand, counting down.
GGCGTTGAGCCGCTCGCCGATGTCCCGCGCGGCGTAGGAGATCACGCCACGCTTGGTGCGCGGGACGTGCGAGAGCGGCGGCACGACCGGCGAGTCAGTCTCGACCGCCTCGACGATCCGGCTCATGGTCTGCACGGTCTCGATGGGATAGCGGCCGACGCTCGTCTCGCCCGACAGCATCACCGCGTCGGTGCCGTCGAGGACCGCGTTCGCGACGTCGGACGCCTCGGCACGGGTCGGGCGCGAGTTGTTGATCATCGACTCGAGCATCTGCGTCGCGACGATGACCGGCTTCGCGTTCTCGCGGCAGATCTGGATGGCGCGCTTCTGCACCAGCGGGACCTGCTCCAGCGGCAGCTCGACGCCGAGGTCGCCGCGGGCGACCATCACCGCGTCGAAGGCCAGCACGACCGCTTCGAGGTTGTAGACGGCCTCGGGCTTCTCGATCTTGGCGACCACCGGCTTGCGGCCCTTGCCGACCCGGTCCATGACCTGGTGCACCAGGTCGATGTCGGCGGGCGAGCGGACGAACGACAGCGCGATGAAGTCGACGCCGAGCTCGAGCGCGAACTCCAGGTCCTCGATGTCCTTTTCGGACAGTGCGGGGACGGAGACGTCCATACCGGGCAGCGAGACGCCCTTGTTGTTGCTGACCGGGCCGCCCTCGGTCACCTCGCAGACGACGTCCTGGCCGTCGACCTCCTTGACCACGAGGCCGACCTTGCCGTCGTCGACGAGCAGCCGGTCGCCGGGCTTGGCGTCCTTGGCGAGGCCCTTGTAGGTGGTCGAGACGCGCTCGTGGGTGCCCGCGATGTCCTCGACGGTGATGCGCACGACGTCGCCGGCGTGCCATTCGACAGGGCCGCCCGCGAACGTGCCCAAACGGATCTTCGGGCCCTGCAGGTCGGCGAGGATGCCGACCGCCTTGCCCGACTCGGCGGCCGCGGCACGGACGAGGTCGTAGACCTGCTTGTGGTCGCTGTGGCTGCCGTGGCTGAAGTTCATCCTCGCGACGTCCATCCCGGCGTCGACGAGGGCCCGCATCTTCTCCGCCGTGGCGGTAGCGGGGCCAAGGGTACAAACGATCTTCGCGCGTCGGCTCACGTTCGCACAGCGTAGTACCTCGTCCCGGTTTCGTCTGTACCGATCCCGAAAGTTCAAGTGGACGTGTTCAGAACAGCCGGGGTCGCGTAACCTCCGTGAACATGTCGCCGGTTGCGCGGATCGCCGTCGTAGTGGCCGTTTTCCTCGCCTCGGCCTGCGGCACCTCGCCCTCCGGGCCCGCGCGCCCGGCCTGGGAATCCGTCCCCTCGCCCGCCCCGGACGCGCGGGTACTGGGATTTGCGCCACTGGGCGCCGAAGTGCGCGCGTTCGGCTCGGTGCCGGGCCCGGAGGGCCGCGCGCCGGGCGCGTGGACGTGGCGCGCCGGGCGCTGGGAACCGATGACACTGCACGCCAGGAGCGGTTACGCCCGGCAAGCCGAGCTGACCGTGCCCGCGATCGACGGCGACCGGATCCTCACGCTGGGCTCGGCGTACGGCGGCGCGCACGGCAACCCGCGGCCGACGATCTGGACCGGCGGGCCGGCGGGTCTGACCGAATACCCGCAGGGCATGGAACTACTGGGCGGGCCGAGGGCGATCACCGTCACCGGCAGCGCGGCCGGGCCGTCCACCTATGTCCTGACCGGACAGTGGGATCACCCGCGCGGGGGTGCCGGCGCGGCGGTGTGGGTCTCGGCGGACGGTGCCGTCTGGTCGCGGCTGGACGACGACCCCGCGTTGCTGAGCACGGAAGGTGCGCGGACACGGATCCTCGCGGCGACCCGGGCCGGGGACGGGTTCGTCGCCGTGGGCGACGTCCGGTCCGAGCGGTTCTCGCCTGCCGCGTGGGCCTCGGGCGACGGCCGGTCCTGGCGCCGGGAAGCGCTTCCCGCGGACGGTACGTGGGACGTTTCGGCCTGGCGGATCAGCTGCCGCGATTCGTGCGTCGCGGTCGGCGTCGCCTCGCGCCCGGACGGTGGCCCGCAACGGCTGGCGTGCTGGCAGCGGGACGGGACCACGTGGCGGCCGATGGTCCTCGGCGGCCCCGAGGTGCCGAGAGCCCAGCTACTGGAGGTGACCGGGGTGAGCCGGGACGGCGGGATCACCGTCGTGGCGGGCAAGGTCGGCGGGAAGGCCCGGCTGTGGCGTTACGGCCCCGGCTGCGAGGGCCCGGCGGAGGTGCCGCTGCCGGAGGACACGCCCGAGATCACGGCGTTCGCGGGCGGCGGCTCTGTGCTGCTCGCGACGACCGGCCGGGACAGCAGCAAACTCTGGCGGCAGCGGATTGTGGCGCCGTGAAGGCCTCCTTCACAGCGTTCAGCGCCGGTAAGGGGTCCTTCACGGCGTTGAGTGCTGAGGAGACTTCCTCGACAGGAGTCCGGCGAGTGCAGGAACGCGCGGCCCGTGGGATGCGTGCTGTTCATGGGGCTGGTCGTGGCGATGGGCTCCGCGGGGCGGCATTGATCGTCGGGGGGGGGGGCGCTGCGGGGGGGTCGGAGGGGGGGGGAGACGGGCGGGGGGGGGCCCGCGCCAGCGCCACCCCCGCGCCCGCCGCGGGCG
>NZ_JBHYIQ010000038.1:82110-83972 GCF_042739895.1 Amycolatopsis sp. NPDC059021 | reverse complement strand
CCTTACGGGCGTCTGACGCCCGTAAGGTGGCCTTAACGGCACTTCTGTCCTTTGTGGACTAGAAGGACGTGACTACCCGGGCCACGAACGCCACCGTGGGCGTATGAGCCGCGGGACTACGCGACGAAACGGACCACGAAGAGCCGTGAAGGCCCCCATACCGGCGCTCAGTGCCGTGAAGGACTCCATACCGGCGTTGAGCGCTGTGAAGGGGGCCTTCACGGCTTTGCGGGGAAGCGGGTCAGCAGCGTGGGGTGGAGCCGGGGGCGGAGAGGCGCGGGGCGGCGCCGGTGGTCGTGGTGGTGCCGGTGACGCAGTAGCCGTCGACGTTCTGGAAGCCGATGTCGAACGGGCTCTTTCCGCCGCGCTGCACGGTGAACTTGTCGAAGGCGATACCGGAGCTGTTGTTCGCGATGATCGCCGGGCGGCCGTCGTCCTTCGCGAACCTCACCGAACCGCCGTCGAACCGGATGCCCGACGCGTAGTGCAGATACCAGCCGAACGCGGGCCGCGTCCCGATGCTCTTCGGGTTGTAGTCGGTGGCGTTGTTGCTCGGCACGTCCGTGGACATGGTGCCGTTGCCGCCCGGCACGGTGAGATCGACGTTCGTGAACCGCACGTCACTGACCCGGTTCGCCGCACCGGCACCCCAGATCGTCGGGCTGAACGACCCGCCGCCGGCGTAGGTACCCTTGATGTTCTCGAAGGTGATCCCGCTGATCGAGCCGACGCCAGGATTGTTCCCGCACCGTTTCCGCGTCCCGATCTTCATCATGATCGGCGAGTACGTCCCGGACATCGTGATGTTCCGGTAGTGCACGTCCGAGATCTTCGCCCCGTCCATGGAAACCATGCCCAGCCCCGATTTGTGCGCGCCGGTGATGACGACGTCGGAGAACTGGTACCCGGTGAAATCGCCGCAGGTCTCCGAGCCGAACATCAGCGCGTTGCAGCACACCGCCGAGAGTTTCGCGCCGGTCACCGTGACATCGCCGTTCGGGAGCTTCTTCCCGAGCGCGTAGTCGCTTTTGAACACGAGCGCGTCGTCGTTCGCGGCGACCGTGATGTTCGTGATGCGCACGTTCGTGGTGCTGATGATGTTCCAGCCGTCCCGGTCGCTCGCGGTGTCGATCACCAGGTGATCCGAGACGACGTTCTTACAGCCGTTGATCAGCGCCGCGAAATGCCCGCCGCGCCGCAGGGTGATCCCGTTCAGAGTGAGACCGTCGCACCGGGTCAGCGACAGGATCTTGTCGGCCTCGCCGCTTTTCGGGTTCCCGGTGATCAGCTGACCGCCACCGTCGATCGTGCCGGAGCCGGTGAAGGCGACATGGGTGAGGCCGTCCCCGAAGAACATCGCGTTGTGGAAATGGCTGTGCCCGTAGTCCTGGTACTCGTCCCACTGATTGGGTTCGGGTTTGTCGTACGTCTTCGCGCCGGCCCCGAGGATCGTGGCACCGGCGTCCAGCTGGATCGTGACGTTGCTCTTCAGATGGACCGTATTGGCCGATTTGTAGGTGCCGGGCGGAAAACGCACCGTCCCGCCGCCCGCGCCGCCCGCCGCGGTGATGGCCTTGTCGATCGCCGCGGAATCATTGGCGGAGCCGTTTCCCTTGGCGCCGTAGTCCTTGACGTCGAACACGCCACCGGGCACCGCAGCGGAAACCTCCGCACCGGCAAGGACCAGTCCGGCCGCCATGAGCAACGCGACCAGGCCTTTTCTCTTCGTTTTCACGGGGATACCGCCTTTTGTCGTGAGGAGAATTTCGGGACACGACGGCGGAAAACCCAGAATACGAGTCGGGAGGGTCCCGCGCCACCCCCCCAACTGACGGGCCCAACCCCCAGAGTGACACAAGCAA
>NZ_JBHYIQ010000038.1:54266-82100 GCF_042739895.1 Amycolatopsis sp. NPDC059021 | reverse complement strand
ATAGAGTCGCAATCTACCTCGCTGCGTCCCCCGCGGGCGGCCCCCCCCGCCCCCCCCCCGCGCCCCCCCCCCCCCCCTCCCGGTGTTCCACCCACGGTGAAACAGCCTCGAGGATCCGGAACTCAGACAGCGGACGAGGCGCCCGAGTTCCGTCCTGTAACCCGCGTCACACCTTCTGCAAACCCGGTTTGCCCGCCTGTACGGCGAAGCTGACGTCCGGCTTGATGGTGATCTTCGCGGGGTCGTGCTCGGTCGTGTCGGAGACGACGACGAAGTCGGCCCGCAGTTGCGCGGCGGTGGCGTCCACCCGGACGTAGCCGCGTTTTCCCTGGCAGTACTTGATGTGCGGGTTGTTCGCCAGCCACGCCGAGCTGGGCGGGGTCGCGGTGTCGCTGTTGCTCGTGACCGAAGTGGTCACCAGCTCCGAGCCGACGATCGGATCGCTGTGGTCGTAGTAGTCCTTGCGCAGGTCCGCGGCCCAGTGCCGGTGGACGTCCCCGGTGAGCACGATCGGGTTCGGTACCTTGCGGTCGATCCAGCCCTGCGTGATGCGGTCACGGGAGGCCTGGTAGCCGTCCCAGGAATCCGGGCTCTCACAGGTGTCCTTCTTGCCATCGCCGTCGCGTTGGGCGAAGAACACTTGCTGGCCAAGGAAATCCCAGGTCGCCGGATGCGTCTCGAACGCCTTGAGCAGCCACTGTTCCTGTGCCGAGCCGGTGATCGTGCGCGCCGGGTCGCGGTAGGGACCGCACGCCGTGCCGGAAACCTGCGCGCTGCGGTACTGCCGCGTATCCATCATGTGGAAGCGCGCCAGATTGCCCCACAGGAACTGGCGGTACAGCTGGATCGACGCGCCGTTCGGCTTGGCCGTGGCCCGGATCGGCATGTGCTCGTAGAACGCCTGGAACCCGGCCGCCTTGCGCGCCGCGGGCGCGGGACTGGTGGTGCCGTTCCAGTTGTTCATCACCTCGTGGTCGTCGAACACGACCAGCCACGGGGCGAGCGCGTGCGCGGCCTGGAGATCGGCGTCGGTCTTGTGCTGCCCGTGCCGGGCCCGGTAGAGCGCGAGCGTGTCGGCGTCGTCCGGGACAGCGAGGCGACGCGGGTTGAGTTCCGCCTTGGCGCGGCCGGACTTCTTCTCGTAGATGTAGTCGCCGAGGAACAACACCAGGTCGGGATTGTCGGCGACGACGCCCTTGTACGCGTGGTACCAGCCCTCCTCCCAATGCTGGCACGAGGTGAAGCAGTACCGCAGCTGGTTGACCGCGGCCCCGGTGGCGGGCGCCGTGCGCGTGCGGCCGACCGGCGAGAGGTAGCCGGACGTCTTGAAGCGGTAAAAGTATTCGCGTGCGGGCTCCAGGCCCGCCGGTTCGACGTGCACGCTGTGCGCCGACGCCCGCGCCGCCGTCACCGTGCCGCGCTGCACCACCGCCGTGAACGCCTCGTCCTTGGCGATCTCCCAGTCGACGGCGTACGACGCGTCGGGCATTCCGCCGTAGCCGTCGGCGTTCAGCGGCGCGGGGGCGAGGCGGGTCCACAGCACGACGCTGTCGGGCAGCGGGTCGCCCGAGGCGACGCCCAGCTGGAACGGGTCGTGGATCGGCGGTGCCGCCGCGGCGGTGCGGGCACTGGCCCACGACGGCAGCGACGCGGGCAGCGCGACGGCGCCCGCCGCGGCCAGCCCGCCCAGCAGCACCGATCGCCGGTTCACTCGGCCCATGGCAAAACCCCTTCGTGGGAACATTCGGTGGTGGGGACTTCGGTGGCGGAGAAAGCGCTTACGCGGCGAAGTCGGTGAGGCCGTCGCTGCACGCTTCGAGCGTGGGATTCGTGGCCGCGTAATGACCGACGCAGACCTTGTAGTAGACCCAGCCGCCCTTGGGCACGGAAACGGCCTTGTCGACGACCGTGCCGTTGCCGCCGGAGTTCCACACGTAGAACGGGCCGGCGCCGCCCTTGAGCCAGTAGGCGACCACGGCCGACTTGCCGTCCGCTTCGCCGTCGTACACCAGGAAGTGCGCGTCCGAGGACCGGAACTGGCCCTCCCCCGCGCAGGTCCCTGTCGAACACTGGGCACTGCCACTGCCGACGCCGCAGTCGGGGGCGACGCGGGTGTCGGCGCCGGTCTTGACATAGGCGTCGGAGATGTACCCGCCGAGCGCGGGCACGTAGTCCCACAGCGTCGACGTCCCGAGCGGGCCCGTCACCTTCGTGCCGGTGGCCTGACAGTCGATACTCACCGTAGCGCCGTTGGCCACGGTCCGTACCGAAGTCGCCGCGGTGTTCGCCGCGCGACGGACGTTGAGCGGATCACCCGCCGTGGTCACCGTCCCGGACACCGCCGCCGAGGCGGGGAGCGCGCCGGCCAGCGTCAGCGCGCCCGCCGTGGCCAGGACGATCCCGAAACCGGCCCATCGCCGGAACTTCGAACGCACCATGGCGCGAGCGTGGCAAGCGGGCGTACACGACTCGTACAAATCGCCGGTCCCCGCGCGCACGCGCGCGGGGACCACCGAATGGATCTAGCGAATCACCCAGAACGCCCATAGCATCCGGGCCATGGGGAACTTGCCGACTGGGGCGGCATCTCCCGCCGGGAACGCGGCTGTCCGCTTCCGGATCCTCGGCCCGCTCGAGGTGACGGTGAACGGCCAGGTGCTCCCGCTCGGCGGGCCGAAACCACGGCTGCTCATGGCCGCGCTGGCCCTGCAGCCCAATGTCGTGGTGTCCACGGAAGTGCTGGTCGAGGTGCTGTGGCCGGAAACGGCGCCACGCTCGGCGGCGGCGAACATCCGCACGTACGTGCACTCGCTGCGGCGGCGGCTCGCCGACTGCGCGCCCGAGCTGGCCGATCGCATCAGCAGCCGCGCGTCGGGCTACCTGCTGACCGCCGGACCGGACGAACTCGATCACGCCCTGTTCACCGAATTGGCCATGAACGCACGCAGCGTGCTCGAACGCGGCGAACCCGAGGCCGCGCTCGGTCTTCTCGACCAGGCCGAGTCGCTGTGGCGCGGCGAGATCCTGGAAGGCCTTCCCCACGATCACAGCTGGGGTGCGACTGTCGCCCGTCTGGGTGAATTACGGCTGTCGGTCCAGGAGCAGCGGCTCAAGGCCCGGATCGACGTCGGCCGCTGCGACGAGGCCGTCGCCGAACTCCGCGGGCTGGTCACGGAGCATCCGCTGCGCGAAGAGCTCTGGGCTCAGCTGATCGCGGCGTTGCGCGCCGCCGACCGGACCGCCGAAGCGATCGAGGCGTACGAAGCCGCCGAGCACGTCCTCGGCGAGGAACTGGGCGCGAAACCCGGCGCCCGGCTGCGCGAACTGCGCGCCACGCTGGTCCCCGCCCGGGACGCCCCGGTGATGCCCGAGGCTCCCTTCACCCCGGTCTGCCAGCTGCCGCTGGACCTGCCGGACTTCACCGGCCGCGACGACATCGTGAGCGACGTCGTCGCGCTGCTGCGCGAACGCGCGGGCCGGGGCAGCCCCACCGTGGTCGTGCTGTCCGGGGCACCGGGCGTGGGCAAGTCCGCGATCGCCGTCCGCGTGGCGCACGCCGTGCGCGAGGTGTTTTCCGACGGGCAGTTGCACGTCGATCTGGCGGGGACGTCGTCCGCGCCACGCGCGCCGATGGGCGTTCTCGCGGAACTGCTGCGGACACTGGGAATTCCGGACGCCGGGCTGCCGCGCGAGCTGTCGGAGCGGGCCGCGCTGCTGCGCTCGCGGCTCGCCGGGCGGCGGATGTGCGTCGTGCTCGACGACGCGGGCAGTGCCGCGCAGGTGCGTCCGCTGCTGCCGGGCAGCGGGGCGTGCGCGGTGCTGGTCACCAGCCGCGTCAAGCTGCCGGATCTGGCGGGCGCCACGCCCGTCGACGTCGAGCTGCTGCCCGAACCCGAGGCCGCGCGGCTGCTGGAGGGCATCGTCGGCAGCCGGCGGGTCGCGGCGGAACCGGAGAGCGCGGCGATGATCCTGCGGCAGTGCGGGCATCTGCCGCTCGCGATCCGGGTGGCCGGGGCGAAGCTCACGCATCGGCCCGGCTGGACGCTGCGGGTGCTCGCCGACCGGTTGCACGACGAACACCGGCGGCTGGACGAACTGCGGGTCGGCGACCTCGCCGTCCGCGCGAGCGTGACGCTGTCCTACGACCTGCTGCCGATGTCGGCGGCGACGGCGTTCCGCGGGCTCGGCGGGCTGGGCGCGGTGCAGTTCCCGGCGTGGGTGGTCGCCGCGCTGCTCGGCAGGCCCGAGGCCGACGACGTCCTCGACGTGCTCGTCGACGCGCATCTCGTCGATCTCGTCGGCTCCGACGCCACCGGCCAGCCGCGGTACCGGCTGCACGATCTCCTGCGCTGCTACGCCGTCGAACTCGCCGAGCAGGACGACGCGCGAAGATCGAGAACCGCCGCCAGACGCGTGCTGGAGGGCTACCTCGCGCTCGCCGTCGAAGCCGCGGCGCGGATGCCGATCCACTTCTTCGGCCAGTATCGCGACGACGCGGCCGGGCATCCGCCGCTGCCGCCGGGGACCGAGAGCCTGCTGGCCGACCCCGCCGCGTGGTTCGCCGCGGAACGGCACACCGTCGTCGCGGCCGTGACGCTGGCCGCGGAAACCGGTTGCGACGACCTGGCGTGGCGGCTGACCGCGGCGATGACGCCGTATTTCGACCTGCGCGGACATCAGGACGATTGGCTGTCCACCCACGCCGTCGCGCTGGAGGCGGCGCGACGCGCGGGGGCCGCGCACGGTGAGGCGATCATCCAGCGCAATCTCGGGCAGATCTTCCTCTACCAGGACCGGTACGCGGAATCGCAGGTGGCGTTCGAGCAGTCGAAGGCGTTGTACGAACGGATCGGGGACGCGCAGGGCGCCGGGATCGCGCTGGCCGGGCTCGCCGCGATCGTGCGGATCCACGGCGACAACGAGACCGCGCTGGCGCATTGCCACGAGGCGCTGAAGCTGTTCGCCGAGGCCGAAGACCGGCACGGCGAGGCCGTCGCCAGGATCGCGACGGGCGCGGTGTGGATGGCACGCCGCTGCTTCGCCGCGGCCGAACGCTGGATCCGCGACGGGCTCGAGCTGTCCATCGCCATCGGCGACCGGCATCGCGAGGCCCACGGGCTGAAGCGGCTCGCGCTGATGTACCAGCACAAGGGCAATCTGGCGGACGCGCGCGAGCACGTCGACCGCGCGATCGCGATCTTCTCCGAACTCGGCGACGACCACTGCGTCGGCTACGCCAACCAGAATCTCGGCGAACTCTACTTGTACAGCGGGGATTTCGCGCACGCGCAGCTGTTGCTGATGAACTCGCTGAGCGTGCACCGGCGCAACGGCGACCGCCGCTCCGAGGCCGAGGTGTCGCAGTTGCTCGGCGAACTGCACGAGGCACTCGCCCAGCCGGAACGTTCGCGGACCTACTCCGAACGCGCGCTGGCGATCTGGCGGGAACTCTCCGCGCGGCCGCAGGAATCCGCCCTCGCCGACCGCCTCCGCGACCCCGATCCCCCGTCCCCCGAGGAGCCCCGAGGCCCCCGCCGCATCGCCTCCGCCTGACCCCTTCCGGAGATCTCGCGTGATCAGAGGCGTAACTCGCGTGATTGGGCGGAGATCTCGCCGGATCACGCGAGTTCTCCGTCTGATCACGCGAGATCGCTCTTCGATCACGTGAGTGTCGTCTCTGATCACGTATAGGCGCCGGAGCCGAGTTGTATAGATCGTGTACGCGGCGTGCGCAAGCTTCACCCCGTTCTCATTCGTGTGGGTGAAGGGAGACCGGACATGGTCCGGAACGCGATGCTCCGCCGGGTCACCGCGGCGGTACTGGCCGCCGGGGCCGTCACGGCACTGGCCTCGACCCCGGCCACCGCCGGGCCGGCGGCGCCGTCCGGGACCTGGCGGGCCGATTTGTCCACTGTGGACAACGACGACGTCAACGTGCGGGCCGACGGCGGAGTGCTGACGCTGGACAACGCCGCCTGGCACAGAACCGCGGCGGTGACCTCGGGCAGCGAGGGGAAGCTGCTGCTGGCCGAACACCCGCTGGGCGGCCCGGCGAACCGCGTCACCGCGCAGGTCGCCGCGGACACCCCCACCGGGACCGCCGTCGAGGTCGACGTCCGGGGCCGCACCGGCGCGAACGACTGGACGGAGTGGACACCCGCGGACCAGGGGGCCGCGACGTTCGCCCAGCCGGTCGGCTCGGTGCAGGTGCGGATCTCGTTGTCCAGCACCACCGACGGCGTCCGTCCCGCCGTCCGCGACGTCCGGCTCAGCGCCGACAACGCGCCCCAGGCGAACGCCGTCGCGGCGGGAACCCCGTTGACGTACAAGGTCTACGGCACCCGCGAAGGCCTCGTGGGCGGCACCACCGCCAACGGCCACGTCATCACCTCGCGCGACCACTTCGTGTCGTTCCCGTCCGGAAGGTCGTTGTCCCCCAAGGGAACCGGCAACTACACCGCCCGCGTCTGCCGCACCGACAACAGCCGCTGCGAGTACGCGCCGGTGTGGGAGGTCGGCCCGTGGAACGAGCAGGACGACTACTGGAACCCGTCCTCGACGCGCCAGAAGTTCAAGGACCTGCCGCAGGGCAAGCCCGAGGCGCAGGCCGCGTACCAGGACAACTACAACGGCGGCAAGAGCGGGCTCGGCTACAAGGTGCAGAACCCGGCGGGCATCGACCTCGCCGACGGCGTCTTCTGGGACGGGCTCAAGATGTCCGACAACGGCTGGGTGAACGTGACCTACCTGTGGACCGGCTCCGGCCCGACCGGCGTCGTCACCACCGCCGGCGACCCGATGAACGTGCGCGCGAGCGCCAGCACCTCGGCCGCGGTCAAGGGACTCGCGGCGAACCACGCCAAGGTGACCATCGAGTGCTACGTCGAAGGGGACACGGTCACCGGCAAATTCGGCACCAGCAACATCTGGGACCGGATCGGCCCCGGCCACTATGTTTCCGACACCTATCTGCAGACCGGCTCGGACAGCCCGGTCGCGCCGAAGTGCGCCTGACACCGCGAAAGGTAAACGCCCGGATAACGAGTGAGCCGGAATTCCTCCAGCAGATCTTGAGCGGCGTATCGTTTACTACCACTACGGCGGGCTCGCCCCGCCGTTGACGCGAAGGCCCGGTGGACCCCCTGCACCGGGCCTTCGCCCTTTCGGGCACCCGGCCCCGTGATGACGACAATCGACGAGAACCAACGACCTGACTGTCCTGCGACAACGGCTCAGCGGCGAAGTGCTCACGGCGGCCGACGACAGCCACGACGCCCTGCTCATCGACCTGTCCGCGCTGCGGGCGATCACGGTCGACCCGGCGGCCAGGACCGCACACCGTGCCGGCGGCACGTCCTGGGCCGAACTCGACGCCGCGACCCAGCGGCACGGACTCGCCGTCCCCGGTGGCACGGTCAGCGACACCGGTGCTCGACACCCTCGTCACGTACCTGCCGGCAAATCCTCGCCGCTTTCGCTCGTGCCGATCTTCCCCCTTGCAGGACGCGCACACGGCGAAGGCCGCGGACGCGACCGCGTTCGGCGGCAATCGCACCCCGGGATTCGTGGTCGGCATCGCCGCGTACGGGAAGGCGAAGTACGACCGGCTGTCCCGGATCAAGGCACGCTACGCCCCGGACAACGTCTTCCACCACAACGCCAACATCCGACCAGCGAATTCACATCCTTGAACAATCGCGGCACTAAATCCGGCCGAACGCGGCTATACAACCACGTCGCCATTATGGAAAACTCGGCGCGATCTTGTTCCCCACCGGATGGCGGGTACTCGTGAGCGTTTCCCGGCGGACCCTGTTGAGCACCGCGGCGGGTGCCGCGGTGGCGGCGACCACCCTCTCCCCCACGGCCGCGGCGGCGGAAGACCTTTCGAGCCAGGAACCTGTGCTGCGAACGGCCGCGGACTACGCAGTGGCGAAGCTGCGCGCCGTCGCTCCCGGCGTCACCGCCTTTCCGGTCGGGACGAAGTTCGAGAAATGGACCTATTCGAGCAATGGCGACTGGGTGGGCGGGTTCTGGCCGGGAACGCTGTGGATGGCGTGGCTGTACAGCGGTGACGAGCAATTCCGTGCGCTCGCGCTCGCTTCGGCGGAAAAACTCGCGCCGCGTCAGACCGACACCAGCACGCACGACCTCGGTTTCCTCTTCTACCCATCGTGGGTCACCGCGTGGCGGCTCACCGGCGACGACCACTGGCGTGCCGGCGCGATACGGGCGGCGGATTCGCTGATCCAGCGCTACAACCCGCGCGGCCGGTTCATCCGGGCCTGGGGCAGGCTGGACGATCCGAAGAACGCGGGCCGCATCATCATGGACACGATGATGAACCTCGATCTGCTGGCGTTCGCGAGCAAGCAGACTCAGGACCCGAAGTACCTCGGCATCGCCACCGAACACGCGAAGACCGCACAACGCGTGTTCCCGCGCCCGGACGGCTCGACGCCGCACGTGTTCGATTTCGACCCGGCCACCGGGGCGCCGGTCGGCCCCGGCACCGTGCAGGGCTACAGCCCGGAGTCGTGCTGGTCACGCGGGCAGGCCTGGGGAATCTACGGGTTCACCACGATGTACCGGCGCACCGGGAATCGCGAATTCCTCGCCACCGCGCGGAAACTCGCGGACTTCGCGTTGAAGGCGCTTACCCCGGACCACGTACCGGTGTGGGATTACCTCGCGCCACAGCAGCCCTACGACGTCAAGGACGCGTCCGCCGGGGCGATCATGGCCTGCGGGCTGCTCGACCTGGCGGTCGTGGCGAAGCGACCGCAGTACCGCGAGGCGGCGCTGCGCCTGCTGACGGCGCTGTCCCGCACCTGCCTCACGACGCGCTCCACGCGGGCCGAGGCGATCGTGGCGCGCTGCACCCGCAACCGTCCCAGCGAGGACGGCGTCGAGATCTCGCTCCCCTACGCCGATTACTACCTGCTCGAAGGCATCCTGCGGGTACTGCGGCCGCACGACGCCGACCGCGCGATCGACCTGTCCTCGGTCTGATCGCGCGGCCGCCCGTCCGGTGCCTCAGTGGTGGTGCTGGGAGTGGACAACGGCGTGGCCGAGGCCGCGGCCGATCAGCCACTTGTTGACCGGGACCGTCACCACGAAGGCGATGGCCAGGGAGATCACCAGTGACAACCAGAACAGCACGCTGGCCAGCCCTGCGTCCATGGCACCGGGGATCGCGACGATCACGGTGTTGTCGACGATCTCCATCACCGCGATCGACACCGTGTCCGCGGCCAGCGCGACCTTGAAGGCGGGCCCGAGGCCGAGCCCCGACTTCAGCACGCCCCGCATGGTCAGCCCGTAGCCGAAGACGAACGCCAGCACGATCGAGAGCACCACGGTCGCCGCGTTGTGCAGGCCGAACGCGGTACCCAGGATCATGCCGAGCACCTCGCCGATGGCGCAGCCGGTCAGGCAGTGCAGGGTCGCCGTGGCGGCCATCGACCAGCTGGCTCCGTGTCGTGTCTCGTTCATGCGGGCAACTATACCCCCCTAGGGTACTCAGGCAAGTGCGAGGACTTTCACGTCCTCAGGCACCTCGTTCCCGGAATAAACCACGCGGGAAAGCACCAACCCCCTGGGGGTACCCGTCCGGAGCGATCCGGGCGCGGCGGGCACGACGAACAAATGAGTAACCCTTTGCGTACAGCCCGTTGACCGTGGTTACCGATTCCCCTACTTTCGCCCCAGGTCTCCACCGCGCGTAGACCGTTCGTGAGTGCTGTGAGGACCTGTGAGGAATGGGTGGGGATGCCGGCGCCGATGAAGACGCTCGTACTGGGTGTGGTGCTGCTTTCGGTGCTGTCCGCCGTGGCTGGCTGTGGCCGTCAGGCCGTGGACGGGGCGGCGCCGGGCAAGGTGCCGAGGGTGGCGTTCGTGCCGAAGGTCGCGGGTATCCCGTACTTCGACGCGATGGACACCGGCGGCCGCGCGGCGGCGAAGCAGCTGGGCATCCAGTGGATCTCGAAGGGGCCGTCCACGGTGGACCCGGCGGCCCAGGTGTCGATCGTGCGGGACCTGGTCGGGCAGCGGGTGGACGTCATCGCGGTGGCGCCGAACGACCCGATCGCGCTGGCCCCGGTGATCGCGGACGCCCGCGCCAAGGGCATCCACGTGCTGACGTCCGACACGGACGCGCCCGGCACGCAGCGCGAGGTGTTCGTCAACCAGGCGACCACGGAGGGGGTGGGCACCGCGCTCACCGACGCGCTGATGGCCAAGACGGGAGGGAAGGGCAAGTACGCGATCGTGTCCTGCGGTCCCACCGCGGCGAACCTCAACGCCTGGATCGCGGTCCAGCGCAGGTACACCGCCGAGCGGTATCCGCAGGCCCAGCTCGTCGAAACGGTGTATGCCGGGGAGGACAAGGACAACGCCACCAGCCTCGCCAAGGAACTGCTGGCCCGGCACCCGGATCTCACCGGGCTGGTCGGCGAGTGCACGACGTCCGCGCCCGGTGTCGCGCAGGCGGTGCGGGACCAGCAGAAGATCGGGCAGGTGTTCACCGTCGGGGTCGGCACCCCGCAGGCGATCAAGCCGTACCTGCTCGACGGGTCGAGCTCCCAGTCGGTGCTGTGGAACGTCGAGTCGCTCGGCTACCTGACCGCGTGGACGGGCAAGCAGCTCGCCGAGGGCAGGCAGCTCGCCCCGGTCAACAAGGTCAGCCTCGAACTGCCCGCGGTGAAATACGACGTGACGCAGCGGATGATCCTGCTGGGTGACCCGCTGCTGATCACCCAGCAGAACGTGGACCAGTTCAAGTACTGACCTACCGCACGCTGATCGTCACCGTGGCGGTGCTCGTCGCGGCGGGCAGTTTCGCCGTGTCGACGACCAGGTATTCGCCGTCGTCCTGGCGGCCGCCGGGCAGCAGCTTCGGCCCGAGCTGGTATGGCGGCGCGGAGTTCGTCACGTGGTCGATGCCGAAGTCGTTGTCGTTGGCCAGCACCACGGTCCGGCCACCGTCCGGACTGAACACGCCCTCGACCTTGTCGTGCCCGAAGAACCCGCCCGCCGGATCCAAACCGGACACCAGCGCGCCGAGATCGAGATGGAGTTTCTTCGACACCGGCTTGATCCCCGCGGCCGCGAGGTCCGCGGCGGCGGTCGCCGTGTCACCGGTGCCGACATAGGCGTCGACGCTCTTGCCCTTGACCAGCAGACCGCCCTTCGCCGCGTCGTACGGCCCCGCCGTCGTGCGCGGGCCGACGTCGGTGGCCCCGGCGAGGTCGATCTCGAACAGCTTCTTGTACGCGCCGGGCTGCGTGGCGCCGTCCCGCTCATCGACGAGGAACCGGGTCGCCGACAGCGCGGTGATCTCGCTGACCGCCGTCTTGGTGTCCTTCGGATTGTCCAGCAGGTAAAGGAATTCGCGGGTGGCGCGCGTGGCGAGGTCGACCGTGACGATCCGCAGCGTGGTGACGCTGCCCGGTTTCTTGGTGAGATCGGGCTGCTGCAACGCGGACTGCATGATCCCCACCAGCGTCCGGCCGTCCGGGGTCAGCGTCAGGCCTTCCATGCCCTTGTTCGGCACGCGGTTCGCCAGTTCCTTCGGCAGCGAACCGTCGAAGGGCGACAGCCGCTCGATCGCGCGCCCGTCCCGGCCGAAGTGCGTGATGAACGGGCCGTACTCGTCCGACACCCAGAACGTGCCGTCCCGTTGCACGGCCAGCCCCTCGGAGTCGTAGCCGTTCGGGTCGGTGGCAAGCGGTTTCCCGTCCAGGTCGACGATCTTCTCGCCGGTGCTCGCCTGCGTGCTGACCCGGCCCGAATAGGGCGTGCCGTCCGCCGCGCGCAGCGGGATCACCTTCTCCAGCACGGCTTTCCCGCCGTCCAGCCGGAACTTCCCGATCGCGGGAGTGAACGCGGGCAGCGGTTCGATCTTCCCGCCGTCCGGGGCGTCGACGTTGGGGCCGCGGTCGGTGAGCCCGTAGACCTCGTGCGGCGAGCCCGGCGCCGCGGCCAGTGACGAGCCGTACGCGCCGCCCTTGATCTGGACGCCGCCGATGGTGGCCAGCGGCGGTACGTCCGCTGGGTACAGCTTCACCGCGTCCGACACCGTGTAGGTGAAGGAATCCGTGCCGGTGAACCCGGGCGCCGGGGTGTAGCGGAACGTGCCGGACGGGTCGATGCTCACCGAGCCGTGCGACGGCGCGGTGTGCCGCACCACCGACCCGAGCGGGCCGCGCAGCCGGTCGTTGGCCAGGACGCCGTGATGACGTACATCGAGCGTCTTCCCGGCCCGTACGCGGTAGTGGTCGTCCCTGGCCTGCAGCCCCTGCGCCCCGGCAGTGCCCGCGGTGAGCACCGGCAGCGCCAGAACTCCCACCGCGGCAACGATTCTCGCCCGCTTCATCCGTCTCTCCTTCTCCGGCGTCGCACGACGCCGGAGAAGGAGTCTGGGCGCCCGACATGGACGGACGCGGTCTTCGAGACGACGCGGACGTTAACGACCGCGCCGTACGTGGGTCGCGACCGCTCCCGCGCCGAGCACCAGTACCAAAGCGGTGACGCCCCAGCGACGCTGCGTCTTCACGCTCTCCGCGTGGGACCGCTTGGCATCGACGGCCTGGCTCTGGCTCGGGGTCGGCGTCGCCGCCGGATGCGGGCGTTTCGAGGACGTCGGCGGCGTGACCGGTGGCGTGGCGGGCGGCTTGGTGGCCGGGGGCGCCGACGTCACCGGGGGCGGTGGCGGGGGTGGGACCACCGGGGCCACCGGTGGCGAGGGCGGCGGCTCCACCGGGGGCGGCGCCACCGAGGTCGGACTGGACGGCGGGGGCTGGGGCGGCACGCTGCTGGGCGGAGTGGTCGGCGGCGTGCTCGGTGGTGTCGTGGGCGTCGTCGGTGGTGTGCTGGGCGGGAGCGGCGGGCCGAGACAGCCCGCGGCGTCCGCGCTCACCAGCGGCGGCCCGGTCGCGACCTCGGTGGCCGGGCCCGAACCGTCCCGCGGCAGGCGGTAGGTCACACTCCGGTGCCCGATCCGGTTCGCGGTGGCGTACAGCGCGCCGTCCTTGCCGAGTACCACCGCGCCGTACGCGGTCGCCGGCGGGAACCGCAGACCCGGCCGTTCGGCGACGCGGCCAGTCGCCGGGTCGAGGGTGACCACCGCGCTGCCACCGCGTGAGGACGTCGAGACGCCGTACAACAACCCGTCGGCGGGGTCGTAGGCGAAGTCATCGACGCTGATGGCCAGCGAGATCGGGCGCAGCGGGACCTGGCCGACGACGCGGACGTAGTCGGGGCTCGCCGGGTCTATGTCCACTGTGTACAGTTCGCCGTCCCGCCGCACATACCACGTCTTTCCCGCCACGGCGCCCGCGGTCGCGCCGGTGACCAGGCTCCACACCGGACGGCGCGCTCCCGCGCGCGCCACCGGCCCGAGGTCGGCGACCGTGTTCTTCCGGTCGATCGTCACCGCGTGCGCGCCGTCGGGGAACCGGCCCGCCGGGGTGCCGTCCGCGACGGCGTAGACGAGATCCTGCTTTTCCGCGTAGCCCATCGCGTTGACCCAGTAGCCGATCTTGGCCAGGCTTTCGGTGGCCCCGGACGGCACGGCGAGCCTGCGCAACGTCGAAGGCGCGCCCTCGTGCTCGTTCTCGGCCTGCAGGACGGCACACTCGGCCGGCGCGCCCGCGGTGGACTCCGGCGGGGCGAGCGCGCCGGTCATCGCGAGCAGGCCCGCGACCGCGACGGCCGCCGCCAGAGCCACCCAGTGTGCGCGCATGGATCAGGAAAGCCGTTGCAGCGCCGAGCTGAACGCGTCCGCCGGGACCCTCGCGCCGCCGCTGAACGGGTTCTGCAGCTGGTAGATGGCGAACAGCAGCAGCGTGACGGTACCGGCGAGAGTGGAGACGATGACGATGTGCGCGGCGAGCCTCGTCCCGCCGAAGAGGTTGGGCAGCAGCACCGAAATCAGGCTGCCGAGGATGAGCGCGAACCACACCACGCCCCCGACGTTGCGGTGCCCGGCGTTCTCGAGCCGGGTCTGGCGGGCCTGGAAGACCTCCCACAGCTGGGTGGTCGCCTGCTGCTTGCGATCGACGAGCCAGCCGTCCTGGCCGTCCACCTCGACGGCGGCCACCACCTGGCGCATCTGGTCGAGCTGCGACCAGCCGGTGCCGGGCACCTTCCCGCCGTCGGCCAGCCGCGGCCACTCCTGCTTCTCGACCGTGGTGACGTAGGCCTGGGCGAGCTGGCGCACCTTGTCCTTGACGTCCCCCGGCAGCGATTCGGCCGCCCACGCGGCCGCGATGACCCCGTTGGCCTCCTTGTACGAGTCCTCCCGCGCGGTGTTGACCGCGTCGAACAGCGAGATGAGCACGAACGCGACGAGCACCGCGTGCAGCCCGCCGATGATGGTGAAGACCTGACCGGCCGCGTCGTTGTTGTCCCGGCGGCCCTCGTCCCAGCCGAACCGGCGGACCAGGTAGCCGATCACCCCGCCCACGACGGCGGCGCCGACGACCCAGAGGATCCCGGTGACGTAGATGTTCATCCGGTTGTCCCTTTCCGGCGTATTCGACCCGGCGACTCGCCCAAACTAGTCAGCTATTGAATAGGCGACAACCGGAGAATCGGCGATTCATCCGAGTGGCCTTATTGGACGGCGATCTTATGGCCGTTCGGCCCAATTTCCCCAGCGGGGACCCGCCGGGCGCTCGCCCTGCGCACCAGGCATTCCCCCTGTGAACAAGGAGTTTTCCCGGTCGAGTGACGCGCGGACACATGCGGTCACCACTGTCCGAATTGATCATTTTCACCTATCGCGACAGTGCGCCCGGTGACCCGATCGTGTGCTTGTGCGACGTCCCCGGCTTGCTATGTTGAATCCGCGGTGCCCCTCGACCCGCGCTAAGAGCGGAAATAAGACGATTCCCAGCTGCGCGTGTTTTCGCGCGCGGTCAGACACTCGACGATGGGTGGTTCTCACTGTGACTGTCACCGAGCCGGTCGACTCCGCGAACCCGACCGAACAACCGCAACTGAGTCTCGGCCGTGCCGCCGCGCGCACCCTGGCGACGACGACCAAGTCGGTCCCCCAGATGCAGGGCATCTCCTCCCGGTGGCTGCTGAAGGTGCTGCCCTGGGTCGAGGTCTCCGGTGGTACCTACCGGGTCAACCGCCGGCTGAGCTACACCGTCGGCGACGGCAGGGTGCAGTTCACCAGCGCCGGTTCCGAGGTCCGCGTCATCCCGGCCGAACTCGGCGAACTGGCGCCACTGCGCGGCTACGAGGACGAGGACGTGCTGGGCGAGCTGGCGCGCCGGTTCAGCCAGCAGGAGTTCCAGCCCGGGGACGTGCTCGTCGAGTTCGGGCACCAGGCCGACCGCGTGTACCTCATCGCGCACGGCAAGATCAGCAAGGTCGGCGCGGGTGAATACGGCGACCAGACGGTGCTCGGCACCCTCGCCGACGGCGACTACTTCGGCGAGACCGTGCTCACCAACGGGGACGTGATCTGGGAGTACACCGCGAAGGCCGTCACCGCGTGCACGGTGCTTTCCCTGCCGCGTCAGTCGTTCGACGAGATCGTCGGCCGCTCGGACACCCTGCGCGATCACCTCGAGCAGTTCGTCGCGGGCGGGCAGCTGTCCCGCAACGAACACGGCGAGGCCGAGATCGACCTCGCGTCCGGTCACGACGGCGAACCGCAACTGCCCGGCACGTTCGTCGACTACGACGCCTCGCCGCGCGAGTACGAGCTGAGCGTCGCGCAGACCGTGCTGCGGGTGCACAGCCGCGTCGCCGACCTCTACAACCAGCCGATGAACCAGATCGAGCAGCAGTTGCGGCTGACCATCGAGGCGCTGCGCGAACGCCAGGAACACGAGCTGATCAACAACGGCGACTTCGGCCTGCTGCACAACGCCGACTTCGACCTGCGCGTGCCGACGCGCACCGGCCCGCCCACCCCGGACGACCTCGACGAGCTGCTCGCGCTGGTGTGGAAGGACCCCGGGTTCTTCCTCGCGCACCCGAGGACGATCGCCGCGATGGGCCGCGAGTTCACCAAGGCCGGGGTGTACCCGGACTCGGTCGACCTCGGCGGTCACCACGTGCCCGCCTGGCGCGGCGTGCCGATCCTGCCGTGCAACAAGATCCCGGTGACCGAGACCAGGACCAGCTCGGTCCTGCTGATGCGGACCGGCGAGGACGCGCAGGGCGTCGTCGGCCTGCACCAGACCGGGCTGCCCGACGAGTACCAGCCGGGGCTGAACGTGCGGTTCATGGGCATCAGCGACCAGGCGATCATCTCCTACCTGGTCAGCGCCTACTACTCCGCGGCCGTGCTGGTGCCCGACGCGCTCGCGGTACTGGAGAACGCCGAGATCGGACGGGAAGGCTGAGCCGTGACGCTCATCGAGGAACCCGCGGCGCCGCCCCAGCAGTCCCTCAGTACCACCGCGGCGCGCAAACTCGCCACGACGACCAAGACCGTCCCGCAGATGCGCGGGATCACCCCGCGGTGGCTGCTTTCGCAGCTGCCGTGGGTCGGCATCCCGGCGGGCAGCTACCGGGTCAACCGGCGGCTCACCTACACCGTCGGCGACGGGAAGATCACCTTCGTCGCGACCGGCGCGCAGGTGCAGGTGATCCCCGCCGAACTCGCGGAACTCCCGCTGCTGCGCGGGTTTTCCGACGAGCAGGCGCTGGCCGCGCTCGCCGAACGGTTCGAACAGCGGGAGTACGGGCCGGGCGAGGTGATCGCCACGGCCGGGTCCCCGGTGGACATGGTCGTGCTGATCGCGCACGGCAAGGTGAGCAGGCTCGGCGTCGGCGAATACGGCGACCCGCAGCTGCTCGGCACGTCCAGCGACGGTGATCAGCTCGGCGGGGAGATGCTCAGCGGTGAGGCCAGGGAATGGGCATTCACCGCGAAGACCGCGACGAGCTGCACGGTGCTGGTGCTGACCGAAGCGGCGTTCCGGGCGTTGAACGGGCGGGCGGACTCGCTGCGCGCGCACATCGCCGAGGTGCTCGCCAGCCCGGAAAAGCCCCACAACAAGGCCGGTGAGGCGAGCATCGACCTCGCCTCGGGGCACGACGGCGAACCGCCGATCCCCGGCACGTTCGTCGACTACGACGCCTCCCCGCGCGAGTACGACCTCGCCGTCGCCCAGACCGTCCTGCGGGTGCACAACCGCGTGAAGGATCTCTACAACGACCCGATGGATCAGCTGGAACAGCAGTTGCGGCTGACCGTGGAGGCGCTGCGCGAACGGCAGGAACACGATCTGGTCAACAACACCGATTTCGGCCTGCTGCACAACGCCGATCTCGGCCAGCGGATCACCACCCGCACCGGGCCGCCGACGCCGGAGGACCTCGACGATCTGCTCTGCCGCCGCCGCAAGACGCGCTTCTTCCTCGCGCATCCGAAGGCGATCGCCGCGTTCGGCAGGCAGTGCACCGCGCGCAAGGTGTATCCGGCGAACGACGTGCTGGACGGGCGGCGGGTCACGACCTGGCGCGGGGTCCCGATCCTGCCGTGCGACAAGATCCCGATCAGCGAAACGGGTACGACGTCGATCCTGGCGATGCGCACCGGCGCGGACGATCACGGTGTCGTCGCGTTGCGGCCCGAGTCGCTGCCCGACGAACGGCAGCCGGGGCTGAACGTGCGGTTCATGGGCATCAACGACCGCGCGGTGACGTCCTATCTGGTCAGTGCCTACCACTCGGCCGCGGTGCTGGTTCCGGACGCGCTCGGGGTACTCCAGGACGTCGAGATCGGCCGGTGAGATGAGCACGACCGACACCCGCGCCGTCGAGCGGTCCGCCGACGAGGTCCTCGTCTGGAGCCGGGATCTGCTCGATCCGGCGCTGCGCGCGGCGGTGGACCGGCTGCCCGCGGCGATGCGGCACATCTCCGGCTACCACTTCGGCTGGTGGGACGAACGGGGCGAGCCGATCCACGCCAGGGCCGGGAAAGCGGTCCGCCCGGCCCTGGTGCTGCTGTGCGCGGAGGCGGCGGGAGGGGAGGCCGCCGAGGCCCTTCCCGCCGCCGTCGCGGTCGAGCTGGTGCATAACTTTTCGTTGCTGCACGACGACGTCATGGACGGCGACACCACCCGCAGGCACCGGCCAACGGCGTGGAGCGTGTTCGGCACGTCGGCGGCGATACTGGCCGGGGACGCGCTGTTGTCGCTGGCCATGGAGATCCTCGCGCCGGGCGGCGCGGCCGGTGTCCGGGCGCTCAGCACCGCGACGCTGGAACTGCTGGAAGGGCAGAGCGAGGATCTCGAGTTCGAGCGGCGAACCGAGGTCCTGCCGGACGAATGCGCGAGGATGGCGATGGGCAAGACCGGCGCGCTGATCGGCTCGGCCTGCGCCCTCGGCGGCCTCGCCGTCGGGGGACGGCCCGAGCTCGTCAAACGGTTCGGCCTGTTCGGTCGGTCGCTCGGGCTGGCGTTCCAGCACGTCGACGATCTGCTCGGGATCTGGGGCGATCCCGAGGTCACCGGGAAGCCGGTGTTCTCCGATCTGCAGAACCGGAAGAAGTCGCTGCCGGTGGTCGCGGCGCTCGCCTCGGGCGCCGACGGGATGCGCGAGCTGGCCTGCCTGTACGCCCAGGAACTCCCGCTGTCGGCACCTCAGCTGGCCCGCGCGGCGGAGCTGGTCGAGCTGGCGGGCGGCCGCACGTGGAGCCGGTCGCAGGCGGATCTCCTGCTGGCGGAGGCGATGCAGCACCTCGCCGTCGCGAACCCCTCGCCCCGGCCCGGTGCCGAACTGGCCGCGCTGGCCCGGCTCCTCACCCACCGGAGCCGCTGACTCCACGGTCTCCCGCGCGGGGAAAGTCGGGTTCCCCTTTCGCGGGAGCGTGCCAGGGTGCGGCACCCCGGCACGCCGATGTGGGACTCGCCGACGCACGCGCCGCTGTCGGCGAGTCCCACGCTCGCACACGCGAGTTCTCCATCCCATCACGCGAGCTCTCCATCCAGACACGCGAGTTCCGCCTCCCATCGCGCGAGTTCCGCCTTCACGCACGCGGGTCCCGGTCACCGGTCTCTTGACACTCTCACCGGGACGCACGAAAGTCGTTGCGGTATCCCCATTCCGCCGCCACGAACCTGCTGAGGAGTACGCGCGAATGCGTTTTCTGGGAAGCCGTGGGCTGATCGCGGCGGCGGCGCTGGCCGGCACCCTGGTGACGGCTCCGGCCGCCGAGGCGGCACCGGCGTCGTGCGCGGTGGCCGACGCGATGGTGTCCGCCGGGAACTACTGGCTCGAGCACGGGACGAACCTGGCGGCGCCGGACTGGCAGAACGCGACGTTCCACGTCGGGAACCTGGCCACGGTACGGACGACCGGGGTGTCCAACCACAAGACGCTGCCGTGGGCGAAGGCCAACGGCTACCTCTTGCAGAACGATCCGAAACGCCCGTTCTTCCCGGATTTCGAAGCGGCGGGCGAGGCTTATCTCGATCTGTACACGTATTTCCATCCGGATCCGCCGATTCTCGCCGATCTGCGGTCCCGGATCTCGGCCGAGGTCGCCAGTGTCGCGCAGGGGCACGACGACTACTGGAACTACGTCGACGCGCTGAACATGGCGATGCCGTCGTTCGCCAGGATCGGCCTCCTCGACCAGGACGAGTCCATTTTGGACACCATGCAGAAGCTGTTCCACCACGCGGAAAAGGAGATCGGGCTGTTCGACGAGGCCACCGGCCTGTGGTACCGGGACGCGCGCTATGTCGGCACCGGGACGTTCTGGGCGCGGGGCAACGGCTGGGCGCTGGCCGCGCTGACGAAGGTGCTGCAGGTGCTGCCCGCGTCGGATCCGCGCCGGCCGGAGTACCTGCGAGTGTTCACGAAGATGGCGAACACGCTGCGGTTCACGCAGCGCGGTGACGGGTTCTGGAACTCCGATCTCCTGCGGCCGTGGCACTACGGCGGCCCGGAAAGCAGCGGGACCGCGATGTTCACCTACGGCCTCGCGTGGGGCGTCAACGCCGGGATCCTCGACGCGGCCCGCTTCCGCCCGGTCGTCGACCGCGGCTGGAAAGCCTTGTCCACCAAGGCTTTACGTCCCGACGGCCGGTTCGGCTACGTCCAGCCCGTCGGCGCCGCCCCCGGCCCCGCGAAACCCGCCGACACCGCCGCCTACGGCGTCGGCGCCTTCCTCCTGACAGGCCAGCAAGTCGCCAACCTCACCCCCGGCTGCTAGTCACCCGTCCCCAAACGGACGACACGCGTACCTGAACGGCGAACTCGCGTACCTGAACGGACGACACGCCGCCGCCAGGTCAGCCCAGTGTGTCGTCCGTCTGGGTACGCGAGTCGTCCGGTCACGCGAGACACGCGGAGGGGTCGGCGCGGCGGAGGGCGGGGTCGGACTGGGCGAAGGTGCGGGCGGCGCCGGGGCCGGAGGTCCGGGTTTCGAAACGGACGGTGACGCGGCCCTGGCCCGCGCCCTGGACCCAGCCGGTGCCGTGTTCGTCGTGGGCGACGTCGTCGCCGGGGCGCCAGGTGCTGGGGACGTCGGGGGCGGCGGGAACCAAGGGAGTCACAGGAGCGGCGGGAGAAGTGGGAGCCGGAGTGTCCGGTGTGGACAGTGTCAGGGTGAACAGGGCGTCCTGGTGCGGCACGGAAAGGCCACTGAACGCGACCCCGGCCAGCCGCACCCCGCCGAACTCCTCGGGATCCAGCAGCAGCCGTTCCGCGGTGGCGGTGAGCTGTTCGAGGTCGTCGGTCGGGGACGCGGTGGTCTCCGACCGGGTCACCGTGCTCATGTCGGTGTGCCGCAGCTTGATCACCACGGTCCGCGCGACCCGCCCCGCCTGCGTCAGCCGCTTGTGCGCACCGGCGGCGATCTTGCGGATCTCGGCACGCAACGCGGCGAGGTCGATGATGTCGACGTCGAACGTCGTCTCGGCGCTGACCTGCTTGGCCTCGCCGCGCTCGGCCACCGGCCGGTCGTCGGAACCCCCGGCCAGCCGCCGCAGCTCCCGCCCGACCGCGCCGCCGAGCGTGGCGACGGCGTCCGCTTCGGACAGTGCGGCCAGCTCCCCCAGCGTCTGCACGCCGATGACGCGCAGTTTCGACTCGGCCACCGGGCCGATCCCCCACAACGCCCGCACCGGCAGCGGGGCGAGGAATTCCCGTTCGGTGCCCGGCGGGACCACCAGCAGACCGTCCGGTTTGGCCTCGTCCGAACCGATCTTCGCGACCTGTTTGCCGGTGCCCGCGCCGATCGACGCGACCAGCCCGGTCGCCGAGCGGATCCGGGCCCGCAGCCGTTCGCAAAACTCCGTCACCGTCTCGACGTCCGCACCGGCCAAATCGGGCGGCTCGGCGAAGGCCTCGTCGAGCGAGATCCGTTCGAGCACCGGTGCGAACTCGCCGACGACGTCGAAGACCTCCTTGCTCAGCAACTCGTACACCCGGAACCGGGGCGGCAGGATCACCCCGCCCGCGGGCAGCAGCCGCCGCGCCTGCGACATCGGCATCGCCGACCGCACGCCGTAGACCCGGGATTCGTAGCTGGCCCCGGAAACGACGCCGCGTGGCCCCGTCCCGCCGACGACGACCGCGCGCCCGGCCAGCGTCGGCCGGGTCAGCTGCTCGGCCGAGGCGTAGAAGGCGTCGAGGTCGAGGTGGATCACCCAGCGGCTCACCGCTCGGCCCCCGGCACCTCCAGCAGCCGGTGCAACGCACGGGTGTAGTCCTCGAACGCGACCCGCCCGCGCGCGGTGAGCCGCACCAGCGTCACCGGCGTACGATGCTCGTAGGCCTTGGTGATCTCGACGTACCCGGCGTCCTCCAGTTTCCGCAGATGCGTCGAGAGGTTCCCCGGGGTCATGTCGAGCAGCTGTTGCAGGCGCGGGAAGGTGATCTGGTCGTCGGTGTGCAGCCCGGCGAGCGCGACCGTGACGCGCAGCCGAGCCTGCGCGTGGATCACCGGGTCGAGCTGCGGCAACTCCTCGCTCATGCGATCGACTCGCTTCGCGAGACAGTGTTCGATCCTTTTTGGCGCATGATGTCGATGATTCGCTCGCAAGCTTCGCTCATGGGTTCCGCCCGCGCACCGTGTGACCGCGCCGCTCCAGCACGACGTACACCAGCGCGGCGAGCAGGAATCCCCCGCCACCGCAGAGGCACAGCACACCGAAGTTGCCCGGATATCCGGCCAGCACGCTCGCCGCGGCCGAGAGGATCATCCACCCGCCGAGGCCGAACTGCAGTTTGTCCTGCCAGATCGCGCCGCCCGCGAGATAGAGCACTCCGGTCAGCAGCAGCGAACTTCCCGACCACAGCAGGGAAATCGCGCCATCGGGCAGGCCGAGCCGTCCAATCTGGACGTTCACGACCCACAGCCCGAGGTAGCCGATCCCCCAGCTCCAGCCGTACAGCGCGCCGCTGAGCCGGGACGGCCCGCGGATCCCCCGGCTCCGGCGGATGCCATAGAACGCGGAATAGCCGATGGCGGCCACGAACAACGCCGCCACCACGACTATCCCCAGCCACACCGGCACGAACGCCCGCGTGATGGCCAGATACAGCAGCCCCCAGCCGACGAGCCAGGCCACACCCCAGACAAGGAGCAGCCGCGCCGGTTCGAACCGCAGTTCCCGGCGCAGCTGCTCCTTCTGCCGGGCGATCAGGTTCAGCGACTCTTCCGCCGACATCGGCTCGGCTTCGTCATCCACCCTGCTCGCCCCTCCCGCCATGCCGACCCCCGATACAGCACGGAAGCTACTGTGCCATTGGTTCCCAATCCGACGGCAGCCACGGCGGAAACAGTACCTACGAGCGGGTCGGCTGCGGACCGTATCCGCCTACTTTCGGTCGGATTGGTAACGCGTGTGATCACAACTTGGCCGTGTCCAGCCGGAACCGCCGCAGCACCACCAGCGCGGGCACCACCAGCCACGCGGCCAGCACCAGCACCGCGATCCCCGTCCCGGAAGAGTGCGTCAGCGGCGCCCGCCCGAGCGTGCCCAGCCAGTACGACGGCAGGAAACGCGCGACCGTGCCCATCCAGTCGGGCAGCATCTCCAGCGGCATCCACAGCCCGCCGAACATGCCCAGCGGCAGCATCAGCGCCCCGGTGACCGCGCCGACGGTGTCGCCCTTGCCGTGCAGCCCGGCCAGCAGGCCCAGCACCGCGAACGGCAGGGCTCCCGCCCACAGCGAAACCAGCGCCGTCAGCCATTGGCCGGGCGTGAGGTGTTCACCGCGGATCAGGCCCGCCGCGAAAATGATCAGGATCACCGGCAGGGCCACGGCCATCGCCGAAAGCACCTTCACCGCGAGATACCCGGGCGCGCGCATCGGCGTCACCCGCAGCTGACGCTGCCAGCCCTCGGTGCGTTCGGTGGCGACTCTCGCCCCGGTGAACAACGCGCCGGTCATCGCCCCGTACGCCGCCATGTTGACCATCGTGACGACGCCCGCCTTGACGCCGTCGGGCGTGACGTTGTCGCCGAAAAGCCCGCCGAAGAGCAGGAACATCACCAGTGGCATGCCGATGGTGAAGAGCGCGAACTGCGGGCTGCGCGCGATGCGCAGGATCTCCAGGCGCAGGTAGGTCGCGTTCATCGGAGGGCTCCCTGCGGCACGGCGGCGTTGTCGGAGGTCAGTGCCAGGAACGCGTCTTCCAGCCCGACGGCGGTGATCTCGATGTCGGCCGCGAGCGGGAACGCGGCCAGCAGCCCGCGGATGGCGGTGTCGGAATCGGCGCACGCGAGTTCGGCGCGGTCCCCGCGCAGCCGCACGGTGGACACCCCCGGGATCGCGGCCAGCCCGGCCTCCGACGCGCCGGGCACGACGGCCCGCAGCACCCGGCCCGCGACGGCGGCCCGCACCTGGGCGACCGGCCCGTCCGCGACGATCCGGCCGTGTCGCATCAGCACGACGCGGTCGGCGTAGTCCTCGGCCTCGGCGAGGTAGTGCGTCGCGAACAGCACCGTCCGGCCGGAGGCGGCGAACTCCCGCATCGACGTCCAGAATTCGCGCCTGCCGTCGACGTCGAGCGCGGCCGTCGGCTCATCGAGCACCAGCAGGTCCGGGTCCCCGGCCAGCGCCATCGCGAACCGGACCCGCTGCTGCTGCCCACCGGAAAGCTTGCCGCAGCGGCGATTCGCGAAGCCGGTGATCCCGGCCCGCGCCATGACGTCCTTCGCCGGCAGCGGCCGCTCGTGCGTCGAACGCACCAGCGAGACGTGCTCGGCCGCGGTGAGGTCCCGCAGCAGGGTCCCGTTCTGCACCATCGCGGCCATCCGGCCGTTCTCCACCGCCGTCCTCGGCTCGCCGCCGAAGACCCGGACCTCCCCCGCGTCCGGCCTGGCGAGGCCGAGCAGCAGGTCGACCGTGGTCGACTTGCCCGCGCCGTTGGGCCCCAGCAGCGCGACGACCTCGCCGCGCGCGACCTCGACGGAGACGCCGTCCACCGCCAGTACATCGCCGAACCGCCTGGTCAGCCCGTGCAGGCTGAACGCGGGCCCCTCGGTTTCCGCCCCCATGCTTTCCCCCTTGAACTACTCTGAACCACAAAGTCGATGGGCACTTTGTAACACAAAGCTCCCTGCGGAGAAAAGCGACAGTGGCCCCGGACACCACGAACGCCCCGGCGACACGAGGTCGCCGGGGCGTTCTACGCACTCAGGAGGTCAGCCGAAGAGAGGCTGCTCCACTCGCGCGCTCTGCTTCGCGGGCAGCTCCGACTTGGCCGCCGTCGGCGGGGGCGGCGTCGGCTGCGGCAGCGGCGCGCATTCGACGTCGGCCGTGCGCCCCGGCTTGCGATCCGGCAGCTTGCCGGTGGCGAGGTAGTCGGCGATCTTGTTGTCCACACAGGCGTTCCCGCGCGGGGTGATCGCGTGGCTCGTCCCGCCCGGCTCGGCAATCAGCGCCGCGCCCGGGAAGCGGCTACGCACCTCGAGGCTGCCTTCGAACGGCGTCGCCGCGTCGAGCGTCTCGTCGATCATCAGCACGCTCTCGACACCCTTGCCCTGGACGTTCACCGGCTTGCCCGGCTTCACCGGCCAGTTCGTGCACGGCGCGTTGTACCAGGCGTTCTGCCAGGTGAAGTACGGCGCCTTGGCGAAGGTACGCCAGTTGTCGGCACGCCAGCGGTTCCAGTTCGCAGGCCACTGGACGTCGGTGCACTGCACGGCGAGGTAGACGGCGTAGCCGTTGTCGTCGCCGCGACCGCCGAAGTTCTCGAACAACGTCTTCATGTTCTGCCAGTCGCCCTTGTTGACGTACCGCGAAAGCGCGTCACCGAGCAGCGTCCAGCGCAGCTGGTAGTACCCGGCCTGCTGGAAGACGTCGATCAGCTCGTCCGGCCCGATCACGCCACCGGCAGGGTTGACCGAGGCCTTGAGCAGCTGCTCGTCGAACACCCGCTTGACCGCGTCCTGGGTGGTGCCGAGGTGGTAGACGTCGTCGTGCTTCGCGACCCAGCCGAACCAGGTGTTGAGGTTGGCATCGAAGGCGACGTCCTGGTTCAGGTTAACCTGGTACCAGACGTAGCGCGGGTCGACCGTGGAGTCGAGGATCATCCGGCGCACGCGCTGCGGGTACGTCGTCCCGTAGACCTGGCCGAGGTAGGTGCCGTAGGAGTACCCGTAGAAGTTCACCTTCTCGGCTCCGAGCGCGGCACGGATGCTCTCCATGTCGCGCACGGTGTCGGTGGTCTTCATGTTCTCCAGCAACGCGCGCGGGTTCTTCTTCCCGCAGGCCTCGGCGTACGCCTTGGTCCGGTCCAGCCAGACCTTCTCCATGCCCGGGGTCAGCGGGAGGTAGTTGGGCCGGTTGTAGTCCGCGTAGTTCGGTTCGCACGACAGCGCGGGCTTGCTGCTCCCGACGCCCCGCGGGTCGAAGCCGATCCAGTCGTAGGCGTCACCGGCGTGGTTCGGCACCCGCTTGCCCGCCAGCGCGAGCCGCAGCCCGGACCCACCGGGGCCACCGGGGTTGGTGAGCATGACGCCCTGGTACTGCGCCTCCGGGGTCTTGTGCTGGATCCGGCTCAGCGCGAGCTGGATCTTCTCGCCCGAGGGCTTGGCGTAGTCGACCGGAACCGAGAGGTAGCCGCATTGGGCGCCGGCGGCCGTCAGTGCCTGGTCGGCGCAGGCACCCCAGGCGATCGGGGATGGCGCTGCGGCGGGCGCGGCGCTCGCGGCCGGGGCGACCGCCAGCGTCGAGGCCAGCGCGGCAGCGGCCACCGCGGCGAAAACAGCTCGTCTCACGAATTTTCTCCCTTTCTCCCACAGTGGAAGCGGGTGCACCATAAACCGGACCGGTCGCTCGTGGACGGCTATCGCGGCATAGTTGGGCCGAAAGCCTACTAAAGATGGACCGGGAGTCCGGATCAATCCGGCAAAAAACCGATTGGCACCCCACCGCGGAGACGGATACGGTACGTCTCATGTTGATCTACTTCGCGCGCTTGCGGCTGTCCTGAGACGGCGTGACCGCCGGGCCCCCGCCATCGGATGAGGCCCCCTTCTTCTGCGCGCCGTCCACGCACTACATCTGTTACCGGTAAAGGACTTTCATGCGTTCGCAGAAGCACATAGCCATGATCGGCTGCACCGCGCCGAGCCACATCTACCCGTCGCTGGGGGTCATCCGCGAGCTGGTCGCCAGGGGGCACCGGGTCAGCTACGTGGTCGGTGAACCCCTCGCGGACCTGGTCGCCCCGACCGGCGCGGAGGTCGTCACCCACCCGACGATCTTCCCGCTCGGCGAGGCCGCCGTGTGGCCGGAGGAACCCGCCGAAGCCATGCGCGTGTTCCTCGATGAGGCCATCGCCGTCTTCCCCCGGCTGACCGAGGTCTACGACGACGACCGCCCCGACCTGCTGCTCTACGACATCGGCGGCCTGCCCGCCCCGGTGCTCGGACGGCGCTACGACGTCCCGGCGGTCCAGCTGTCGCCGACGCTCGTGGCCTGGGAGGGCTACCGCGAGGACATGGCGGAAGTCATGGAGCCGATCCAGAACTCACCGTCCGGAAAGGACTATCATGCTGCTTATTCTGTTTGGCTGAAGGAAAACGGTATCGACCAGGACCCCTGGGACTGGATTTCGCTGCCGGAGCACATCCTCTCGCTGATCCCGAGGGCGATGCAGCCCAACGCCGGCCGCGTCTCCGATGCCGTGCGGTTCGTCGGGCCGTGCCTCGACGAGAACAGGCTCGCCGACCGGAGCTGGACCCCGCCCGCCGACGGGAAACGGGTCCTGCTCGTCTCCTTCGGCACGGCGTTCAACGACCAGCTCGACGTCTACCGCGCGTGCGTCGAGGCGTTCGGAGACTCGGACTGGCACGTCGTGATGTCGATCGGGAAGCACGTCGACCCGGCCGATCTCGGGCCGCTACCGGATTCGTTCGAGGCGTACCCGCAGGTCCCGCAGCTCGCGGTGCTCGACGCGGCGTCGGCGTTCATCACGCACGCCGGGATGGGCGGCTGCACGGAATCGCTGTGGTACGGCGTGCCGACCGTGGCGATCCCGCAGGCCGCCGACCAGTTCGGCAACGCGGCGAAGCTTGAGGAACTGGGCGTCGGCAAGCACCTGCCCGCTGAGGAGGTCACCGCCGCGACGCTGCGGTCCGCCGTCGACGAGGTGGCGGGCTCCCCCGCCGTCGCCGCGCGGCTGGCCGAGCTGAAGGCGGAGATCCGGTCCCACGGCGGCGTCCGCGCCGCGGCCGATGCCGTCGAGTCCTATCTGGACGCGAGCTGAAGGGGACTTTCCTCCGATAACACGCGCTGAAGGGGGGGGGTGGAGGATGGCGAGGAGAGGGAGAGAGGCAAAAGAGAGCAAGACGGGGACGGGGGGTGGGGGGTTGGTTTGGGTTGATGGGAGAGGGG
>NZ_JBHYIQ010000038.1:49623-54256 GCF_042739895.1 Amycolatopsis sp. NPDC059021 | reverse complement strand
CTCACCGCGCCTCGCGCCTCGCTATTCTCTCGCCCCACCCGCCCCTCGCAGCGTCGCTGACCCCCCCCCCCGACCCCCACCCCCCCCCCCCTTCAGCTCACGTGGCCCGGGTTTCGTTGAGGTAGTTGTAGATCGTGTACCGGGTCACGTCGAGCTGCCCGGCCAGGTGGTCGACAGCGTCCTTGATGAGGAAGAACCCCGCCTCGTCCAGTTCGCGGACCACCGCGGCCTTGTGTTGTTTCTTCATCAGCTCCACCGGGATCCCGGCCTTGCCGACCGCGCGTTCGACGAGGTACCGCTGCAGGCTGTCCACGTCCGGCGGGAAGGTTTCCCGCTGCGGCGTCTCGGTTCCCTCCGCGCCGGTGAGTTCGCTGTTGACGCACAGGCAGCCGATCGCGACGCCTTCGGCGTCCCGCAGGAACAGCGTCGACGAACGGATCGCGCGGCCGTCCGGTCCGTGGGTGCGGTAGTTCGTCAGATCCTGCGTCGTGCCACGGCGGACGAGGCCGAGCAGCAGATCGGTCATCGGGCCGCCGACGGTCCGGCCGGTCAGCTCCCCGGCGATCGCGATGATCGAGTCCGGCAGCCTGCTCAGGTCGTGCAGCAGCACCTCGTTGCCCGGCCCGAGCATCGCGGCGAGGCCGTGCACGGCCGGGATCAGCGCGGTGAGCAGCTCCGGCGACGCGGGAGTCTCCCCCGGCGCGGCGGGAACGGCGTTCGGCGCGACCGTCCGAACAGGACGGTGGAGCCGGTCGAGCGACGAGCGCAGCAGTTCCGCGGCCGACGCCGGCGTCGAGGCGTGTGGCGAGAGGCGGACGTGCTCGGGACGCACCGTCGCGGCGATGCCGTCCGCCGACAGCGCGGCGCCGACCTGCTCGGCCGGATGGCCCGGCAGGCTGAACGCGAGAATGCCCGCGCGACGCTCGGTGGCCGACACGATTTCGCCACCGAAGGACTTCACCACGTCCTCCAGTTCCCCGACCCGTTCGGCGATGCGCGCGGCGATCGCGCCGACCCCGGCCTCCTCGGCCAGTTCCAGCGCCGCCGCGAACGCCCCCGACGTCACCGGGCTGAGATTGCTGATCGACCACGCGGCCGCCATCGGGTCGGCGGTGTGGATCTCGTCGTCGAACAGGCCCGGGTCCCGTGCGCCGGTCCAGCCGGACAGCACCGGATCCATGCGTTCCAGCGCGCGGTCCGACAGCACCGCGAACCCGGTGCCCCAGCCCGCGCGCAGCCACTTCTGCCCGCCGACGACGAGGACGTCCGCGACCTCCCACGGCGCCTCGGTGACACCGAACCCCTGGATGCCGTCCACCACCAGCAACCGGTCGCCGACGACGTCGCGCAGCGCGGCGAGGTCGGCGCGGTAGCCGGTGCGGAAATCGACCGCGCTGACCGACACCATCGAGGTCTCCGGCGTCAGTTCGGCGGCGACGGCCTCGGGCGTGACGTAACCCCGCGGTGGACGCATCCGCCGCACGGTGAGACGACCGGCCTGCTCGGCCCGCGCCCACGGGTAGGTGTTCGCCGGGAACTCCCCCGCGGACACCAGCGCCTCGCCGCCGGGCGCGTTGAACGCCGCCTGGAACAGGCCGAGGCTGGTGTGCGGCAGCAGCACGGTGTGGTCGGTGTCGCTGCCGCACAGCCGCGCCGCGGCCGCCTTGGCGCGGATCTCCTGCCGCATCAGCTCGTCCACAGTGGACGGACCGGCCGTCGTCGTCTGGTCGAGCAGGCGCGCGGTGGTGTCCAGCACGGCGTGCGAGGGCGGGCCGAAGCGCGCGAAGTCGAGGTAGCCCGCGGGCTCGTCGAACTGCAGCAGGTACCGGGGCGAAATCCTCATGACGCGAGCACCCTGGCCAGGAACTGCCGGGTACGCTCGTGTTTCGGCGCGCTCAGCACCTCGCCCGGCGGGCCGGTCTCCACCACGGCGCCGTCGGCCATGAAAACCACGTCGTCGGCGGCTTCGGCGGCGAAGCCCATCTCGTGTGTCACGACCACCATCGTCATCCCCTCCGCGGCCAGCGTGTTCATCACCGCCAGCACCTCCCCGACCAGCTCCGGATCCAGCGCCGACGTCGGCTCGTCGAACAGCATCAGCTTCGGCTTCATCGCCAGCGACCGCGCGATCGCCACCCGCTGCTGCTGCCCGCCGGACAGCTGCGCCGGGTACGCGTCCGCGCGATGTGCGAGGCCGACGCGATCCAGCAGTTCGAGCGCCTCGGCCCGCGCGGCGTCCGGATCGGTGCCGCGAACCCGGATCGGGCCCTCGACGACGTTGTCCAGCACGGTCCGGTGCGCGAACAGGTTGAACCGCTGGAACACCATCCCGATGTCCCGCCGCTGCCGGGCGACGTCACGTTCCTTGAGCTCGTACAGTTTTCCGTCGCGCAGCCGGAAGCCGATCGGCTCACCGTCGACCCAGATCTGCCCGGCGTCGATGGTCTCCAGATGGTTGATGCAGCGCAGGAACGTGCTCTTGCCCGCGCCGGACGGCCCGAGCAGGCAGACGACCTGTCCCTTGTGGACTTCCAGATCGATGCCCTTGAGCACCTCGGTGTGTCCGAAGGATTTGCGGACGCCGACCGCGCGCAACAGTGGCTCAGACACGGGACCCCCTCGTCAGCGGCGCGCCCTTCAACGCCTTGGCCGCACGCGCCATCGGCCCCCGGTCGGAAGCGTCGAAGGCGCGTTCCAGATAGTGCTGGCCGACCCCGGCGACGGTGACCACCACCATGTACCAGATCGCGGCGGCGAGCAGCGTTTCCATCACCAGCAGGTTGTTCGAGGAGATGTTGTTGGCCGCGTGGATCAGCTCGGTCACCCCGATCACCGACGCCATCGACGTCCCCTTGAGCATGTTGATGAAGTCGTTGCCGGTCGGCGGGATGATCACCCGCATCGCCTGCGGCAGCACGACCCGGCGCAGCGTCGCGCCCGGCGTCATGCCGATCGACTTCGCCGCTTCGGTCTGTCCACTGTCGACACTGTTCAGCCCGGCGCGGACGATTTCGGCCATATACGCGCTTTCGTTGAGCGCGAGGCCGAGCAGCGCGGCGGTGAACGCGCTGATCAGCACGTTCGTCTGCTCGTGGAGCAGGTAGCCGCCGAAGGGCAGCGGGATCGAGATCACCGGGAAGATCAGCGCGAGGTTGTACCAGATGAGGATCTGCAGCAGTACCGGAAGCCCGCGGAAGAGCCAGATGTAGCCCGCGGCGAACCAGCGCGCGACGGGGTTGGCGCTGCGGCGCAGCAACGCGATCACGATGCCGATGACAATCGCCGCCGCCTGCGCGATCACCGCGAGCACCACGGTGTTGAGCAGGCCGACGGCCATCACCCGGTACCACAGGAAATCCGGGACCTGGTCCCAGGCGATCTGCGCGTTGCCGAGCGCGATCCCGAGCAGCACCAGCAGCGCGAGGATGACGGCCGCGCTGACCCAGCGGCCCCAGTGCCGGAGCCGGACGATCGGCAGCGGTGCGTCATCAGCTCCCGCCATTGACCCGCACCTCCTTGACCGCGCCCTGCTCGACGCCCCACGCCTGGAGGATCTTGCCGTACGTGCCGTCGGTCACCAGCGCCTGCAACGCCTTCTGGACGGCGTCGGTCAGCGGCTTGTTCTGCTTGTTGACGCCGAGGCCGTAGGGCCCGCCGTTGATCGGCTCGCCGGGGACGACCTCGAAGAACTTGCCCTCGCCCGCGGTGCGGGAGATGTAGACGGCGCTGGGCAGGTCGTTGAGGATCGCGGCGACGCGGCGGGTGCGCAGCTGGTTCTGGTTCTGCGTGTCGCTGTCGGTCGCGGTGACGGTGATCGCCTGCTTACCCGCCGCGGTGCACTTCCCGCTCTGCTCGGTGGCGAACTTCTGGTGGCTGGTGCCCTGCACGAGCGCGACGTTCTTGCCGCACAACGTGTCCGGTCCGGCGATGCCCTCGGGATTGCCCTTGGCGACCATGATCGTGATGCCCGAGGAGAAGTAGTCGACGAAGTCGATCTGTTCCTGGCGGGCCTTGGTGTCGTTCATCGCGGCCATGGTCAGGTCAACGCGGCCGGACTGGAGGCTGGTGATGAGCGAGCCGAACGCCATGTCCTGGTGGGTGACCGTGACGCCGAGCTTGGCCGCGATCGCCTTGGCGAGGTCGACCTCGTAGCCGATCGGGGTCTTGCCGTCGGCGGAGTAGAAGTTGTTGGGCGCGGACTGGATGTTCGAGGCCAGGTGCAGCACGCCGGCCTGCTTGACGTTCGCGGGAAGCGCTTCCTTCAGCGCGGGGTCCGGCTTCACCGCGGCGAGGAGCGCGGCGTTGTCCGGGATCGCCGACGGTGCCGCCGCGGCGGCCTGGGACTTGCCGCCCGCGCCGTCCGGGCCGCCGCCACAAGCGGCAGCGCCCAACGAGACCAGCGCGATCAGCCCGCCCAGTGCGGCGACACGCCAGGGACGGGGACGGAACGAGGGGACCGGCGGCATGACGACCTCCAAGGTGGGGCGCTCGGATGGAGGCACGCTACAACTCGTTGTTGAAGTCGTCAACGTCGTGTTGAAAGATGCTGAAGGGGGGTTTAGTCCCAAGTGGAGGGCGGTCAAAACCCCTCAACACCGCGACGGGGCTGGAAGAACCCCTCAAGACAACGCCC
>NZ_JBHYIQ010000038.1:44623-49613 GCF_042739895.1 Amycolatopsis sp. NPDC059021 | reverse complement strand
CGGGTTTGTCCTGTCCCTCGGGGCGTTTTTATTGTGCTTTGGGGGTCCATCCGTGGGTGGCTTGGGGCGCATCCCCCCATTCAGCGCGTCTCGTGAGAGGAAAGTCCCCTTCAGCTCAGGCCGCGACGTAGTTGCCGGAGAGGATGAGCAGGACCTGCACCGTGATCCCGGTGCCGTAGTAGTCCTTGTTGTCCGGCGCGAACGACGTGAGCTGGGTGAACAGCTTGTCCAGCCAGGCCTGGGAGCCCGGGTCGGCCATGGCCGCGACAGCGAACGACGCGGTGAAGCACGGGTGCTGGCCGCTTTCGGTCTTCGAGCCCGACAGCGAGTAGCCGGTGGTGATCTTGGCCGGGTCGCCGCCGGTCGCCTGCTTGATCCAGGCGTTCATCTTCCGCACCTGGCCGGCCGCCGCGCTGCCCGGCGCCGTGATCGCGTCGGCACCGAGGCGCCACGGGTCGCGGCAGGCGTTCCAGCTGTACTTGCCGTCGTTCGGGCCCTCCAGGAAGTTCGCCCCGGCGGGTTTCGGCGTCGAGTTGGTGCCGACCACGAAGTCCGGCAACAGGCCGGTGTTCGGGGCGTTGTTCTGCTGCAACGTCGAGACAGCGCTTTCGTGCTTGGCGCGGATGGTGTTCCACTCGCTGTCGCCGGTCGCCTTGGCGAACGCGCGGAAGTGGCCCGGCATCCAGTCCGAGGACCGGGAACTGTTGATGTACTTGCCATCGGTGGCCCAGTCGCCGAGGCGCATGTACTTCGTGTTCGGGTTGACTTCGCTCTTCTTGATCGCGTTGATGATCCGGACGGCTTCGGCCTTGTAGTTCACCGAACCGCCGCTGCCCCACTTCTTGTCGGCGACGAGCAGGCCGTAGGCGATCTCCAGATCGCCGTCGGTGGCCGAGTCGCTCCCGTTGACGCTCTTGCAGTTGGCGTCCTGTTCGGCGGCGTGCAGATCCTTGTTGTTGACCGAAGGATGCGCTTTCACGAACTTCAGGATGCCGTCGACGATGCTGCGGGCCTGCGGGTCCTTCTCCGCCATCATGGCCGCGATGCTCAGGCCGTAGCCCTGTCCTTCGGCGACGAAGGCGTGATCGGCGTCGGGCGCGAGCACCGCGTAGGTTCCGCTGCCACATTTGGTGGTGAGGAAGTGCTGCTTCCAGAAGGAGTAGTACTTCTCCAGGGCCTGATCCTGCGCCGCCTGCGACGCGGACGGCCGCAGAGTGCCTGGCACGTAAGGGGTTCCGCCCGCGGGCGCCGCGACCGCCTGGCTCGGCATCCCCAGCAGGCCCACTGCGAACGCGGCCACCGCCGCCAGTGCCCGGACAGGTCTTTTCATCGTTCCTCCGTAGGACTTCGTCGGCTGCGGCGGCGATGCGTCCGAGGTTGACAGAAAGGTCAAGAGAACGTCAAGACTGTTAGGAAACTTTCTTTACGATTAACCTGTGCGACACCCTTCCGGGCCGCTACCCCGAACGGGCTAGCGTTGCGGCCATGACGATCGACCTCACCGGGCGTGGCCCGGACTTCGCGCGGTTCTGGACCGAACGGCGGCTGGCCACGCTGAGCACGGTCCGGCCCGACGGCACCCCGCACGTCGTCGCGGTCGGGGTGACCGTCGATTTCGCGGCCGGGATCGCGTGGGTGATCACGTCCGGCTCGTCACGCAAGGCCCGGCTGGTGCGCGCGGCGGGCGCGGACGGCGCGGCCGTGGCGGTGTGCCAGTTCGAGGGCCGCCATTGGTCCACTTTGGAGGGAAGGGCGGTGCTGCGCGAGGACGCCGAAGCGGTGCGGGACGCGGAAAATCGTTACGCGGCAAGGTATCGACAGCCACGAGTGAATCCGGGCCGGGTCGTCATCGAAATCGCGGTGACCCGCGTACTCGGCAACGCCTAAGCGAACATCCTGGCGAGCACGCCCTCGGCGCTGCGCACGACGACGTGGGCGGCCGCGCGATCGGCACGCGGCCGGTCCGGGCGTTCCGCCTCGTGGCGCCACCGCCGGATCGCGTCCAGCCCCGCGGCGTGGACGTCGGCCGGGTCGACCTCCGGCGGGAGCCCGAGGCGTTCACCCGGCGAGGTGCCCTGCGCACCGAGCAGCTGGACGGCCTCCTCGGCTGCTTCGCCGGTCAGCGCTGTCCGCCCGCCACGGATGTCGGCGATGAGCCGCAGCTCACGGAAGTCGTGGCACGCGGCGGCGAACCGTTCGACGCGGACCGCGAGCCGGTCGCTGTGCGGGCGGGGTTCGCCGCGCAGCAACGATTCCAGGTACAGCACGGCGGTCCGCGCCTTGAGCACCCCGGCACGAGCGACGAAACAGCTCGCGATCGTGTCCCGCAGTTCGCCGAGACCACTGCGCCGGACGAGCTCCGCGGACAACCGCATCCTGCTGTCGCAGCCGGTCCGGATGAGTGTCGCGGCGAGCCGGACGCCGTAGAGCCCGAAGCGGGTCAGCAGCGCACGCCGGGTCTCGGCAGGCAGCCCCACCGGGAACGGGTCCGCGATGAACGCGTCGACCGAAAGCAGGTGCCGGTCCAGCTCGGCTCTCGGCACGGCACCCAGCGCCGCGAGGAGGTCGAATTCGTCGTCGCGCAGGGCGCGCCCCGCATAGGCGAGCTGCCCGGCAACCGCGATCACGCCCTGGAACCCGCTGCACTGCGGGTCCTCGCGCCACGCCCGCCTGGCGAGCTGTTTCGCGTTCAGCAGCGCGTCGATCCGGCCCGCGCCGACCTCGTCCGCCCGCGCCAGCACGAGGATCGTGTTCACCGCGCTCTGCCGCGCGAACGCCGAACCGCCGTCCGGCCGCGCGGCGGCCAGCTCGTCCGGTTCGAGATGCCGGATCAGCCGCACGGTCGCGTCGGTCGGCGTCGCGGGATCGTCGAGCAGGGTGACCTCGCGCAGCGCGCGGGTCGGCCATTCGCCGAGCGCCGCGGCCAGCGTCGACTTCCCGGCACCCGCCGGGCCGGTGAAGCCGACGCGCAGCGGTTCGTCCCAACTGTCCAAAAAGGAGTGAAGCGGCCCGGCCGCGCGCGGATTGTCGTGGTACAGCGCGGCCGCGTCGGCGAGCAGGGCACGGACGTCCTCGGTCACGCCGGCAGCTCCCGCGGCATCCGCCCGGCGAGCAGGCCCAGTTCCCCGGCCCGTTTGTGCAGGGCCGCGAGGCGGTCGATCTCCCGCCGCAGCGCCGCGGACCGGCGTTCCCGCTCGGCCGAACCCGCGATGATCGTCTCGCGTTCGGCGGTGAGTTCCTCGGAAAGTTCCTCGGCGAGTTCGGTGAAGTGATCACGCAGGCGCCGCTGTACCAGCCGGATCGCGTCGCGGGATTCCTTGGAGAACCGCAGGAAGACGTCGTCGACGTGGCGTTGCGCGGCTGCCTTCGCGGCCGCCTGGCGGCGTTGCAGCCGCATCCCGCCCTCGTCGTGGATGGTCTTGGCGGCGAACGCGGCACCGGCGCCGATGGACACCGGGTTGATCAGCGGCATCCCGGCGAGGCTGGTGACCAGGCCGAACATCAGCACCCCGCCGTACGAACCGCGCAGCCCGGTGAACGCTTTCTGGCCGATCTTGAACCGCTCGATCCGCGGCGGCCCGACCTCCCCGATCGTCGACACGCCGGAGTCGTCCAGGCGCAGTTCCGGCAGTTCGCGTTCGTACCGGGTGCCGAAGACCGCGGCGACGGCCTGTGCGATCCACTCCGCCCGCGCGGCCATCCAGCCGTAGTTGGTCTCGACCGCTTCGGCGAGGGTTTCGTCCAGCCAGGCGGCGAAATCCGGCCAGACCTTCGCCGGATCGCCCTCGTCGAAGGTGCGGTCGATGTGCTGCACGATCTTCCTGGTGCGCTCCCGCAGGTCGTACTCGGCGTCGGCGCTCAGGTCGGCGATCTCGTCGGCGAGCAGGTTTTGCCACTTCAGGTTCTGCTTGCGCAGTTCGTCGCCCCGGCGCTGCGCGCGGTTGAGCAACGTGGTCTGGTCGATCCCGGCGTCCTGGCCGGCGGCCTCGGCCCGCGTGCGCAGGGTGTCGACGAGT
The DNA here is from genome assembly GCF_042739895.1 of Amycolatopsis sp. NPDC059021. NCBI lineage: Bacteria > Bacillati > Actinomycetota > Actinomycetes > Pseudonocardiales > Pseudonocardiaceae > Amycolatopsis > Amycolatopsis sp. NPDC059021. Next base: position 45,597 of record NZ_JBHYIQ010000038.1, on the reverse strand, counting down.
TCCGCCGCCGCGGCCCGCACACCGACCGCGGCGAGCAGCGCCATCGACTGCTCGGCACCCCGCGCGCCCTGCTCCGCGATCCACGCCAGCAACGCCGGAAACCCGGACTGCGCGTTGAGTTCCACGTCACCCGCCTTCGCGGCGGCCTGGCGGACGACGGCGGAAACGGGCAGGACCGGCGCGTCGATCCCGGCCTCGGCGAGCGCCGCGCGGTCGCGTTCGGCCACCGCACGCCAGCCGGGGCAGACGTCGATCTTGGTCAGCGCCAGCACGACGTGCGGGCACCAGGTCCGGACATGCCGGGCCAGCGCGAGTTCCGCGGCGGTGAGCGGTGCTGTGGCGTCGGAGACGAGCATGACCGCGGGCGCGTCGGCGAGGACGTCGAGCGCGGCCGCGGTACGCGGGGACCGCGGGTCGCCGACGGCGGGCGTGTCGATCAGCACGAGTCCGGCCGACAGCAGTTCGCGCGGGACACCGACCTCGACCCGGCGCAGCGTCCCGGCCGGGCGCGCGCCGAGTTCGCCGGTCAGCCGCTCGACGGCGACCGGGATCCGTTCCCGGGCCTGGCCGACGAGCGTGGCCCCGGGTTCGGGGGCGTAGCCGATCTCGGTCGGCACCGAGGGGGTGGCCGCGTCGCCGACCGCGCAGACCGGCGCGTTCAGCACCGCGTTGAGCAGGTAACCCTTGCCCTGCTTGGGAAAACCGAGCACGGCCAGCCGCGTGCGGCCGGGGTCGGCGTCACGTCTTCTGCGCAGCCGTTCGGCGAGATCCGCGCGGCCGTGGGCACGACAGGCGGCCAAGGTCTCGTCGAGGACCTCGAGCCAGGCGGGGACGGTCACGACGAAGGAGTGTCCCCCCTCCCGGATCGCGCCGCACAACGGGGAGCGGGGGCCCGGGGCCGGCCGGCGGGCGCGCGGGCGGGGGGGGGGGGGGCGCGCGGGTGTGGTGGGGGGGCAGAGAGGATCTCTGTGTGG
>NZ_JBHYIQ010000038.1:0-44613 GCF_042739895.1 Amycolatopsis sp. NPDC059021 | reverse complement strand
GCGCCCGCGCGGGGGGGGTGGGCGCCCCCTCCGCGGGCGCCCCCCCCCCGCGGCCCCCCCCCCCCCCGGGGCCCCCCCCGGGGCGGCCGGCCGGCGCGCGCGCCCGGGGGGTTCCACGATCGGTGATCGTGGCCGGATCAGAACGAGATGTGCAGGTCGTTGCCGGAGCCGATGTCGCCGGTGTGGACGTTGCCGATCGCGTTGTGCCCGAGGTCGTTGCAGTTGCCGACGTGGGAGACCACGTCGTGGACGTCGGAGACACCCGCGCCGTTGCCGATCGCGCCGGTGACGTCACCGGCACCGTTGTGCGCGACACCGACGGCGTTGTGCGCGGCGTCGACACCGTTGTGCGCGGCGTTGGCGATCTGCGTGCCGACGTTCGCGCCCGCGTTCCCGGCCAGGTCACCGCCGAGGTGCTTGACGTCGAGGTCGCTGGCGTTCTGCAGGCCACCGGTCAGGTCGCCGATGTGACCACCGACACCGCCGAGGGCACCGGTCACGTCGCCCGCGCTCGGGGCGTGCCCGCCGAGGTCGCCGATCGGGTTCGGCAGCTCGCCCGGGACGGGCAGGCCCGCGCCCTGCGCGGCACCGGCCAGCTCGCCACCGACGTGCTGGGCCTGGCCCACGGCGTTGTCGAGGCTGTTGTTGACCTGGCCCGCGGCGTTGTTGACAGTGAAGTTGGCCTGGCCGACCGGGTTGGAGTCGATGCCGTGCGCGAGGTCACCCGCGTAGCCGAAGGCACCGGTCGGGTTGTGCGCGAGCGCGGTGACACCGGCGGCGGCGTTGGTGACGTCGGCCTCGCCCGGCAGCTGCGGCAGCGCCGGGGCGTGCAGGCCGAGGTCCGGGGTGCCGGGAACGGCGGGAACGCCCGGAACACCGGCCGGGACGGACGGGATACCTGCCGGGACCGACGGGACACCGGCGGGAACCGACGGCAGGCCGGGCAGTTCGGCACCCGGCAGCTCCGGCGCGGCCGGGAGGCCGAGGCCCGCGGTCAGCGCGTGCAGCTGGGCGATGGCGCCCTGGAGGCCCTCCTGCGGGACGTCGGCACGCTCGGTGAGGTCACCGAACTGCGGGACGCCGCCGAGGCCGTTCAGGTTGTCGACCGGGACGTAGTCGAGCACCAGCGGGATGACCTCGTGCACGTCGGCGGCGCTCACGTCGCCGAGCCCGGCGGCGGCGAGCGCCTGCTGCGGGTCGGAGCCGAACGCCTGCAGCGCGGCCGGGTTCGAGAGCAGGTTGAGGGTGAAGTCGTGCAAGGTCTGCACGGAGCTCATGAGGAATTCTCCTGTGGGGAAGGTCCGTTGGGACGGGGACGGCGAGGACCGTCGCTGGTCCCCGCGTGTCGATCAAGCTAGGGAAGACCGGCCCCGGGGCACATCGGGGATTACTCCGAGTCGTCGTTCGGTCAGCCAATAGGGGATCGGTATGACATCGTTAGGGAGTTAGGGGCTCATCCGAGACGCCGCCCGTTGGGTTAAATCCACTCCCAGCTTGCTTGAGTGACCCGAACGGGTGAGGATTTCCGGGCCCTAGGGGTTTCCCGCCGGGTCGCGCGACGAAGGAGGAGATGCCGGTGTCCTACGTCCTCGGCATCGACGTCGCCCCCACCAGGACACACGCCGCCACCCGCACCCGGCTGGGTGACGGCTGGGGGCAGCCGGAACCGCTGTGGCTCGGCGAGCAGGCCCCGTCGGCCGCTTCCGCGCTGTTCCTGGACGACGAGGGATATCTGCTGACCGGTGACGCGGCCGCGCACGCCGGGGCCGAAATCCCGTCCCGGCTGCTCACCGGATTCCACCAGCGGATCGGCGACGAAGTGCCGATCATCGTTGAAGGTGAACGATTTTCACCCCAGTCGCTGAGCGGCGTGCTCGTCGAGGGCATCGTCGAGCACGCGGCCGAACTGGCGGGCGGAGCCCCGGAACAGGTCGTGCTGACGCATCCGGCGGGCTGGGGTGGTTACCGGCGCGAGCTGCTGCGCCGGGAGCTGACCACGGCCGGGATCACCGCGGTGACCCTGGTGCCGGGCCCGATCGCCGCGCTGCACGCCCATCTGCCCGCGCCCGGCCCGGCCGACACCGCGGCCGCGGTGTGCGAGTACGGCCCGGACGGGGTGACCGTCACGCTCGCGACCGCTTCGGGCGCGAGCGGCTGGCGGCAGGTGACCACGGCCGAAGGCGTCGCGCCCGCCGCCGCGGTGAGCACCGTCTTCGCGCTCGCCCACACCGCGTCGGTCCCGCCGAAAGCCTTGGCGGGCATCGTGTTCTGCGGCGCGATCGCACCGGGTTCGCTCCCGGGGCGGCTGCCGTGCCCGGTGTTCGCGGGCCCCCATCCGGAACTCACCACCGCGCTCGGCGCGAGCGCGGTGACCACCAGCGCCCCGGCGCGGCGGGCGGAAGCCGCGGTCGAGACCACGCTGCTCCCCCAGCCCGCCCTCGCCCCCGAGGTCAGCGAACGCCCGGCGCGTCCGCCGGTCGAGATCACGCCGTTCACGCTGCCCGAACGCCGAGGCCCGGGCAAGCTGTTCGGCAAACGACGTCCGCTGGCCGCCGCGGCCACCGTCCTCACGCTCACCGCGTCGATCCTGACGATCACGCTGACCACGCACGAGGCGACCGCGGGCAGCAACCCCCGCCCCGCTCCCCCGACCTCCTGCGCCCGGCCCGGCGCAGCCGCATCCGCTGAGGGTCACTGTTGAACGCACTGCTGGCGACTTCCGGCACCGAGCTCGTCCACCCCGCCGCCCAGCGGCTGCTGGCCGATGTCTCGGCCGATCCCGCCGATCCGTTGCGGCTCACCGTCGTCGCCCCCGGCGGCTACGGCAAGACCACCCTGCTCGACGCGCTCGACGCGTGTTATCGCGCGGCCGGGATCGAGGCGGTGCTCGTCGACAACGCCGACCGGCTCGGCGAAACCGAACTCGACCGGCTCACCGCGCTCGCGGACCGGACGGACGCGCCGATCGTGCTGGCCCACCGGCCACGGCCGCGAGCGGCGCTGCGCCTGCTCGGCGAGACGTTCGGCAGGCGGACCCCCGGCCTGCGGCTGTCCCCGCTCGGCGTACCGGAAGTGGGGCGGCTGTGGGAAAAGGTCACCGGCGACCCGGCGGATCCCGCCGCGGTGCGCGAGGTGCACGCCAGGACCGGCGGCGTGCCCCGGCTCGTCGTCCGCGCGGTCACCGGCAGGCTGACCGAGTTCCGCGGTGAACTGGCCGAACTGGACGACGACGTGCTGCGCTATCTCATCGCGGCCGAGGCGGGCGCCGGCCGGAACCTCGACCTGCTGAGCGTCCTGCTGGGCCGCACTCCGGACCGGCTGCCCGAGGTCGTCGACGGGGCACGGGCGACCGGGCTGCTCGGCACCGACGACGTGCTGCTGCCCCTGGCCGCGGACGCGATCCGCGCGTTCAGCCCACCGGCCCGGCGGCTCACCGCGCTGCAGCGGCTCGTCGACCTCCAGCTCACCAAGGGACTGCCGGTCCTCGACCTCGCCCGGTCACTGCTCGACGCCGGCGGGGCCGGGACGAGCGCGGCCGCGGCCTTCGCGGCCGCCGCGCGGGAAGCGCTCCCCGCCGACGCGAAACTGGCGGCACGTTTCGCCGAAGCGGCGGCGGAAGCCGGAGCCCGCGGCCCCGAGCTGACCGCGGGCTGGGCCCGCGCCGCGGCGCTTTCCGGTGATCTCGACACGGCGTTGCGGCTCGGCGACAGCATGCTCGGCGGTGAGGACGCCGACACGCGCGCGGCGGGCGCGGAAATCGCCGCGACGGTACTGGCCCATCGCGGCGAACTCGCCCGCAGCGCGGAGCTCTATCACTGGGCGGGCCGTGGCAGCGCGGACGCCTTCGCGGCGATCGCCCTCGTCGGCACCGGCGACCCCGACGGCGCGAACCGCCTGCTCGACTCGCCCGCTCCCGGTGTCGTGCCGACCCTGTTCGCGGGCGCCGCCACCCGCATGGCGCAGGGGATCGCCGAATCGGTGGCCCCGGGCGGGGCCGCCGAAAGCCGCGCCGCGGAAGCGCTTTCCACCCTGGTGGGCGCGGCGACGATGCTCGAACCGGCCGGCGGCGGGCTCGCCCTGCCGGACAGTCCCGCCGCGCTGGCCGCGCTCGCCGGGCTGCACTCCGGTGAGCTGGCGCTGGCCGAGTCGGTGCTGACCCGGGCGCTGGCGAACCGGATCGGCGGCGATCTGCTGGCCACCCGGCACCGGCTGCTGCTCGGCTGGGTCGCGATGACCGCGGGGGATCTGGCCACCGCCGCCGAGCATCGCGACGCCGTGACCAACCTCGGCCGTCCCCTCGAAGCGCGGGACGAGCTGTTCTTCGCGACGCTGGACCTCGGGCTCGCCCGGCGCGCCAGTGATCTCGTCGGGCTGCAGCACGCGTGGGAACGCGCCTACCAGGCCTCCATGCGGCAGCAGGCGGACCTGTTCACCCTGCTGCCGCTGGGAGAACTCGCCATCGCCGCCGCGAGGGCCGGTGCCCACGCCAAGCTGGCCCGCCAGCTCGACCGCGCGCACGCGTTGCTGGCCCGGCTCGGCGACCCTCCTTTGTGGACGGTCTCACTGGCCTGGCACGAACTGCACGCCGCCATCACGCTGGAGGATTCCGCCGCCGCGGAAACCCAGCTGGCCACGCTGACGCGGCACGCGGACCACGGCCGGTACCCCGCCACCATGGCGCGGGCGGCCCGAGGCTGGCTCGCCGTGCTCGGCGGCGCCGTCGAACCCGGCGAGGTCTCGGCGGCCGCCGCCGAACTGCACGAGCTCGGCCTGTGCTGGGACGCCGCCCGGCTGGCGGGACAGGCCGCGATCCGCACCTCCGACCGCAAGGCGATGGTCCACCTGCTCGAAGCGGCCCGGCAGTTCCAGGGCAGCACCGCGCGCCGCGAGACCGGCACGCCCGAACCGGCCGGGACGACCGGCCTGAGCGCGCTGAGCGAACGCGAACTGCAGGTGGCGCGCCTCGTCGTCGACGGGCTGACCTACAAGCAGGCCGGCAGCAAGCTCTTCATCTCCGGGAAGACCGTCGAGCACCACATGGCCCGCATCCGCGGCAAGCTCGGCGCCGGGGACCGCCGCGAACTGCTCGCCATCCTGCGCGAACTGCTCGCCCAGCACCCCTGACCCGGCGCTCCGGACCGCACGGCCTAGGCCCGCACCCGCAGCCCCATCGACGTCATCAGCACCGTCGCCTGCTCCGGCGAGATGATCGCCTCGGTCAGCTCGACGTTGAACGGGTCGAAGGCCGACAGATCGCTCCCGCGCAGATCGGCGCGGCCGAACTTGGCGCTGTGCACCTGGGCCGCCGAGAGGTCGACGTCGGCGAACACCGTGTCCACGCAGTTCGCCGCGGTGAGATCGGCCTCCCGGAGCCGCACCTGGTGGAACCGCGCACCACGCAGGTCGGCCCCGGGCAGCCCGGCGAACGACCAGTCCCCGCCGGTGACCCGCAACGGCCGCAGCGAGCATTCGGTGAACACGCTGCCGACGAGCTTGCACCCGACGAACTCCGCGTCGAACAGGTTGCAGCGCTTGAAGGTGCAGCCGGTGAACGCCGAATCGGTGTGCCGCGACGAGTTGAACCGCACGTTGCCGAACACGCAGTCGGTGAACACGACACCGCGCGTGGCCGCCTCGGTGAGATCGACCTCGTGGAACTGGCACCGGACGAACGTGCGCCCGGTCAACTCCTCGGCATACCAGTCCTCCCGCTGGAAGACGGTGTCCTCGGTGGTCTCCCGCCGGGACTCGGCTGTGGGTTCGCTTGGGGACTCGGGCTGGGCATCAGACATGGCTTCTCCGCACCAGGCCACGCTAACCTCTGCCACCGACATTCCGGCCACGGACGATCCCGGAGGAGTGCGATGTCCCAGTGGCTCAGTGCCGGCGAGGTCCGCGCCGCGGTGCCGATGCCTGCCGCCGTGGACTCCGTCCGCGACGCGTTCCTCGACCTCGCCGACGGCTGCTTCGTCCAGCCGCAACGGCTGGCCTTCGGCGGCGAGGCCGCGGGAGGCGACGCGCCCGCGGCGGGCACCGTGCTGGTCATGAGTGCCTACCACCGGCCGACCGGTTCGGCCACGGTGAAGACGACCAGTGTCGTCCGCGGCCGGGACCCGCTGATCCAGAGCACGCTCGTGTGGACCACCGCAGAACGGCAGTTCGTCGCCGAGGCCGCCACCATCACGACCCTGCGCACCGGCGCGGCCAGCGGAGTCGCGACCGACCTGCTCGCACCCCGCGACGCCTCCCGGCTCGCCCTGATCGGCGCCGGCGCCCAGGCAGCCGACCAGGTCCGCGCCGTGGCCGCCGTCCGGGACCTCCGCACGCTGACCGTGTTCAGCCGCGGCACCGGCCGGGCCCAGGCCCTGCTGGCCGAGCTGACCGCCGAGTTCCCCCGGCTCGTCACCCGGGTGGCGACCAGCGCCGACGACGCCGTCGCCGATGCGGAGATCGTCTGCTGTGCCACCTCGAGCGACACGCCGGTCCTCGCCACGGCCGCGCTTCCGGAACGCGTCCACGTCAACGCGATCGGCTCGTTCCGGCCCTCGATGCGCGAACTGCCCGCCGACCTGCTCGCCACGGCGTCGGCCGTGGTCGTCGATCAGCTCGACGCCTGTCTCGAGGAGTCCGGCGAGATCCGGCACGCCGTCGAGACCGGTCTCGTCGATCGCGCCGCGATCCTGGAACTGGGCCCCGCGTTGCGCACCCCGCCCGCCACGGACGGACGCACCGTGTTCAAGTCCGTCGGCGTCGCCGCCCAGGACTGGGCCGTCGCCCGCCTGCTCGACCCGGCCTTCGCCGTGTCACCGCCCGCTCACGGATAGCCGCTTTCTCCCGCCAACCCTTTCTCCCTCCGTTACGAAGATCTCTTCCTTCGGGTGACACCCATCTCACCCCCGCACCAGGGGAAACGCCGCCTGCCCGCGACGTTCCCCCTGGTCACCGAGGCCGCCTCCGCCGCGCCCGCCGGAGACCACCCTCGGCCCATCCCGTACCCCGCCGCTCCCGGCGGCGACGTGTTTCGGCAACACTGGTCCGATGAGCGAGGGGCGATGGTTCGACAGCTGGGTGCCCTGGCCGGAGCTCTCCGGCCTGGCCGCGGCCGGCCGCTCCCTGCTGCCCAACGTCCCGGCCACCCCGGCCGCGCTCGCCCGCACCGTGACCGAGCAGCTCATCGGGCGCAGGCTCACCGCCAAGGTCGGTGACCGCGAGGTCGGCCTGACCCTGACCGAACTCGACTACCCCGCCGGCTCGCTCAAGCTCGCGACCGGCCGCGTCGGCGACGTGCGCATCGTCGCCGAGGACGTCGACTGGCCGGAGCCCGGTGACGGCACCGGCGACACCGACGACCGGATCCCGCTGCGCCGGGTCACGGTGCTGGCCCGCGACGTGAAACTACGGTCGCTCCCCTCCCCCGCGGCCATCCCCGCGGGAGTGGAACTCCAGATAGCCGTCGCCGCCGACATCGTCCAGCGGCGCGTGGCCGAGCATCGCCCGGGAATCGTGGCGACTCCGGCCGAAGACGGCCTGCTGCACGTACGCTGGGCCCGGCGGCCGCTCTGGGGCCACCTGACCCTGGAATCCACTGTGGACGATTCGGCGGTCGTGCTGACCCCGCGCTCGTTCCACATCGGACGATGGAAGTTCCGCCCGCCCCAACGGTTCCAGCCCATCCGGCTACCCCTGCCCGAACTGCCGCCGGGGATCCGGCTGACCGCGGTCGAACCACGGCACGACGAACTCGTCCTGCACACCGTCGCCGACGAGTGGCCGGAACGGCTCTCCCGGATTCCGCTCTCCGATCTGCTGAGCTGGCTGACCACCGCGGCCCTGACCTTGACCCTGCCGAAATTGGGCGCACGTCCCTGACACCTCCCCTTGTCACGCGGGCCGTGTGACCCACACCACGACCATACTCGAACGCCCGTTCGATGCCATCACACGATCAGGTGCTCCGCCACGCGCGTTCAGGAAGCCTCGGCGACCGCCTTGACGTGGCCGTTGCGGACGCGGATCAGCCGCGTCATGTACCGGTCGAGCGCCACTCGCTCGACGAGAGCCCCCAGCAAGCCGAGCGGAGCCGCGAAGTCGACGACATCGCGCATCACCGTCCCACCACGGCCGTCCGGCGCGAAATGGTGCGCGTGATGCCACCGCCGGAACGGGCCGGCGACCTGCTCGTCCACGAAGTACCCCGGTGGTTCACACGCGGTGATCCGGGACGTCATCCGCCACCGCAGGCCGAAATGCCGCGCCTCCCAGGTGACGGTGTCGCCGAGCGCGAGCCTGCCGGAGGTGACACCACCGACCGCCCGCTCCGCGGCACCGGCCATCGACGCGGTGTGCACCTCCACCTCCAGCGAGACATCGAAAACACGCCGCGGCGATGCGGCGATGCCGGTGGTGAGCTCGAAACGCGCCATGACCTCAACGCTACGGCGACACCGCCCCACCAGGTCGACCATATCGTTTATCGATGCTATCGTCTTTCGATAACATCGAAAAACGATATGAAGGAGGCACCGTGACCAAGGCGAGCAAGCAACGCAACCCGTTCCAGCCCCTGCGTGGCATCGCCGAGGTGCTGTCCATCGTGTTCTGGCTCCTGTTCATCTTCGCCGTGGTCCAGACCGTTTACACCGCGGGCTGGTGGCCGGGCGCGAAGCCCACCAGCATCTGCGTCGACGCGACCCACTTCGTGTCCTCGCACATCACCGGAGACCTCGGCACCAGCCTGAAGCCAGGAGTCAAAGCGAGCGCGAACGTGACGAATCTGTGCGCCGAGCCGCCGAGTGCCGGCCAGCGCTTCGCTCGGATCGGAGATCAGCTGCCGCCGGGCGTCTTCATCGTCGGCGCGCTGATCGTCCTGCTGCACTTCCTCAAGACCGCGACCAGGAAAGGGCCCTACTCCGACGTCGTTCCCGGCAAGCTGCGCTGGCTCGGCTGGTATCTGCTGATCGGCGGGCCGGTGCTCGCGATGATCTCCGCGCTGGCGCGGTTCTTCCTGCGCCGGAGCATGGTCACCGACCTGTCCTCGGGCTCGTGGTTCAGTGACTGGGTGGGCGAACTGCCCTGGTGGGCCATCGTCGCCGGCGCCGCGGCGCTGTCCTTCGCGCGGATCCTGCGGATCGGCAGCCGGATGCGCGAAGACCTCGAAGGCACCATCTGATGCCGCCGGACGAGCCGCACGGCATCGAAGTCCACCTCGACCGCCTGCTCGCCGAACGCGGGATGACGCTGACCGAGCTGGCCGAGCGCGTCGGTGTCACGGTCGTCAACCTGTCGGTGCTGAAGAACGGGCGCGCCAAGGCGATCCGGTTCTCCACGCTGAGCAGGTTGTGCCAGGTCCTCGGCTGCCAGCCCGGCGACCTGCTCGGCCACCGTCCCTAGATCGACGCCTGTTCGGTGATCGGCAGGCAGATCTCGAACCGCGTGTTCCCCGGCTCGGACTCCACGCGCACGTCGCCCTGATGCCGTTCGACGACGATGCGCCACGAGATGTCGAGCCCGAGACCGGTGCCCTCGCCGACGGGTTTCGTGGTGAAGAACGGTTCGAAGATCCGCTGGCGGATATCGGCGGGGATACCGGGGCCGGTGTCGCCGATCTCGACCCGCAGCTGGTCGTCGACGCGCCATGTCCGCAGCGTCAACGTGCCTACGCCGTTCATCGCGCCGAGCGCGTTGTCGATGACGTTCGTCCAGACCTGGTTCAGTTCGCCCGCGTAGGCCGGGATCCGCGGCAGCTCGCGGTCGTACTCCTTGACGACGCGGACGCCTTCGCCGATCTTGCCGGCGAGCATGACCAGCGTGGAGTCGAGGCCCTCGTGCACGTCGATCCACTGGTGCGGCGCGCGGTCCATCTGGGAGTACTGCTTCGCGGCGCCGACCAGCGCGGTGATGCGCGTGGTCGAGTCCTCGATCTCGCCCATGAGCATCTCGGTCTCGAGCGCGTAGGCGAGCCAGCGGACGGCACCGTCGAGGAACGTCTCCCCCACCGATTCGAGGACGTGGTCGAGGTCGGCGGCGGTGAGCCCGGCCGCGACGAAGATGCTCGCCAGGTCCCAGCCCTGGCCGATACCGTGTTCGTCGAACCAGTCGCCGATCTCGTCCTCGCGGTCGGCCTGCTGCATCGCCGTCAGCTTCGGCGCCGAAGCGACCTGTTTGACCAGCCGCTCCTGGACTTCGAGCAACAGCTCCAGCAGCTCGGGTTCGATGTCCTTTTTGGCCAGCAGCGCGAGTTTGTGCCGCATCCCGGCGACCCGCTCGCGCAGCGACGCGGTCGCCCGTACCGCGGCGGCGGCCGGGTTGTTGAGCTCGTGGGTGAGCCCGGCGGACAGTTCGCCGAGCGCGAGCAGACGGCGTCGCGAACCGATGACGGTGTCGCTGTTGCGCCAGCCGAGGTACATGCCCTCCAGCAGGTGGGTCGCCATCGGGAACCACTGGCGGAACTCGATCGCGAACTCTTCGGCGGGCAGGGTGAGGAAGCTGAGGTCGCTGACCGCGTGCACCGACGCGCCGTAACTGTGTTCGGAATCCTGGTGCACGAAGAACTGCGTGGCACCGCAATAGGCGCCGCGCTGATCGGAGCGGGTGACCTCGACCTCGGTGCCGCTGACCAGCCTGGTCAGCCGAAGCGCCCCGGAAAGCAGCAGGTAGAAGCAGGTCGCCGGGTCGCCCTCGCGGATGATCGTGGTGCCCGCCGGGTAATGCTCGACGACGGCGTGCTCGGACACCCAGTCCAGCTGTTCCTCGGTCAGATGCTCGAACAGGAAGAGGCCGCGGAGTTCGTCCCGCGGCAATGCGGGTTCGCTCACTGTTCCTCCAGGTAGCGGTGGACGAGGGTGACGGCCATGGCGCCCTCCCCGACCGCGGACGCGACGCGCTTCACCGACTGCGCGCGCACGTCCCCGGCGACGAACACCCCGGGAATGGACGATTCGAGGTAGTGCGGGTCCCGGTCCAGCGGCCAGCCAGGTGGTCTGCGCCCCTCGGTGAGCAGGTCGGGCCCGGTGCGGACGAAACCGTGGTCGTCGCGCAGCAGGTCCTCGCCGAGCCAGTCGGTGCGCGGCGCGGCGCCGATGAAGATGAACAGGTGCCCGGTCTCGACGGTCTCGGTGACGCCGTTCTCACAGACCGTGAGTGCTTCGAGATGGTCCGCGCCATGGGCCTTCAGCACGGTCGTGCGGGTACGCACCTGGATGTTGCCGATCGCCGCGATCTGCTCGATGAGGTAGTGCGACATCGAGACCTCGAGCGATTCCCCGCGGATGAGGATGGTGACCGCGCGGGCGTGCTTCGAGAAGAAGACAGCCGCCTGACCAGCGGAATTGGCGCCGCCGACGATGTAGACGTGCTCGCCGTGACACTCGGGGGCCTCGGTGGCCGCGGATCCGTAGAACACGCCCCGGCCGGTCAGCTCGGCGACGCCGTCAGCCTCCAGCGCGCGATAGGAGACGCCACTGGCCAGCACCACCGCGTGCGCGGCGATCTCGGTGCCGTCACCGAACGTGATCACCCGCGCCGAGCCGCGCGCCTCCAGACCCACGACGTCACGGGCGGTCAGCACCTCCGCGCCGAACTTCTGCGCCTGGCGCCGGGCCCGGTCGGTGAGCTGGGCACCGGAAACGCCGTCGGGAAAGCCCAGGTAGTTCTCGATGCGGGAACTCTGCCCGGCCTGTCCGCCGGTGGCCTTGCGCTCGACGAGCACCGTGCGCAGCCCCTCGGACGCGCCGTACACCGCCGCGCCGAGCCCGGCCGGGCCGCCGCCGACCACCACGAGGTCGTAGAACTCCTGGGCCGGACGGGTGGACAGGCCCACGGCGTCGGCGATCTCGGCACCGCTCGGCTGACGCAGGACCGTGCCGTCCGCGGTGATGAGCACCGGGATGTCGGCGGCGGTGGCCCCCGCGGCGTCCAGCAACCGGCACGCCTCGGCGTCGTCGACCGAATACCAGCGGTAGGGCACGGAGTTGCGGGCGAGGAAGTCGCGCACGTGATACGACGGCGAGGACCAGCGGTGCCCGACGACCTTGATGTCCTCGACCGACCGGTCCCCCACCGTCCGCCACGCCTCGACCAGCGCGTCGACCACCGGATACAGCTTCTCCTCCGGCGGATCCCACGGCTTGAGGAGGTAGTGGTCGACGTCCACCACGTTGATCGCCTGGATCGCGGCGTCGGTGTCGGCATACGCGGTCAGCAGCGCGCGCCGGGCGTGCGGGAACAGGTCCATCGCCTGCTCCAGGAACGAGATGCCGTCCATCTGCGGCATCCGGTAGTCGGCGAGGATGGCCGCGACGGCGTCGCCGCGCAGCTTGATCTCGCGAAGCGCGTCGAGCGCGTCGGCCCCGGAATCGGCGCGGATGACGCGGTAGTCCTTGCCGTAACGGCGGCGCAGGTCACGGGCTACGGACCGGGAGACGGCGGGGTCGTCGTCGACGGTCATCAGGATCGGCTGGCTCACGAGGAGCAGCCTACGGGGAAGCACCGCGACAACGGAGCGTTCCGGGGAAGCGGCCGGTCACGACCGCGGGGCACCCCCCTGCGAACGCCGTCGCGACGGGGTGTATCTTATGAACACACGAAACGCGGAGTTCACCTTCGCTTCGGGGCTATGGCGCAGCTGGTAGCGCACCTCACTGGCAGTGAGGGGGTCAGGGGTTCGAGTCCCCTTAGCTCCACAGTGACGAAACACCGTCCGACTTGCCACTCAGCGCAAGTAGGGCGGTTTTTTCGTACTAGCGAGCTTTGAGTTTTGGGAGCCCAAATTTCAGTTACTGTTCAGTAGCTGAAGCAAAACTGGAGCAAACCGTGACCCCATTTGATATGGGGTCACCAAGACTGCTCCAGTTCTGTCAACCATCCGAGTGATCGTTCGAAGGTTTCTCGCGCGAGCGATGACCGCCACACCAGTCCTGCGCGCACTCGCCGCAGCTGGCGCGCTCGCACTCGCCACCGCCGCGCTCGTGGCCCACCGGCTTTCATATCGGAAACGAATGTAGGCGAGCAGGTCGATACCCTAAGCTGGTGCGGATGAGGGGAAAGTTCGTTTTCGACGCGCGCTTGAGGACGACGAGTTCGGTGGAGTCCTTGCCCTGGCTGGCCAGGACAGTGACGTTGTTACGAATAGGTGCGGATGGCTTGGTCACCCAGGCCAAGACTGACGCCGAGAAGCGCACGATGCTCGGTGCCGCCGAAGAGCGTGACCTGCTGATCGTGGCGTGGCCAGGTGAGTGGAGCCAGGATCTCTTCGTCGTCGACGACTTGCCGGCGGCCAGACTCGCTGTCGGTCTCCCACGCCGGAGGGTGGTTCCCGCCGTGACGGCGAACGAGCACCCTGAACCTTCCTTGCGTACCGGCTGGTCCTCCGCCGAGTCGCGTGGTCTGTGGGAGCGTCTGGCCGCGTTGCCGGATCTGCCAGAAGAAGGAAAGCGGCAACTCGTCGACAAAGCCGCTCAGTGGATATCGTCGCGGGGGATCAAGCCGCTGCTCGCCCGAACGGACCTCGACGACGAGACGCGGCAGAGGCTGCTGGCCGGCGTGGAGTCGTGGGACGCGGCGGACCTCGTCGCGGCCGAGTGCTGCACCGCCGCGGAGGCTCTCGAACTGCTGAACCGGTTTCCCGCCGAGGCAAGCGTTCTCGGGGCCGCGTTACAGCGGCCGGAGATCGAGCAGGCGGCCATGCGTGAGGTCGCCACGCTGTCCTACGACGACGCCGCGAAGCTGTGGTGGGATGCCAAGAACTGGCCCGCTCAGGCGAAAACACGACTCGCCGCGACCATCCTCGACGTGGTGCTCGGTTCGCAGCCACCGGAACCCGCGTCCGAAGTCTGGGGGTGGCGGGATCGGCACACCCCGGAGATGCTGCTCAGAGACCTGATCACCGAGCAGCCGTCCGATCGGCGCAAGGAACTGCTGTCCCACCCGGAACTGGGTTCACGGATCAGGCGCGCGTTTCTCGCCGCGGACGAACTCACCGATACCGAACTGCTTCAGTGTCTGCCGGAATTGAAGACCGCGGAGGCCACTGATGTGGTCGTCTATCTGAAGCGTTTTCCACGGCTCACGCAGCTGGCGCGAGACGAGGTGGGCGACGTGATCGCCAGCATGATCGCCGGCGGATGGGATCCGGTGCGGATCGCCCACGCGGGCGGATGGGCTGATCTCGTCGTGGTCGCCAGCGCGACTACCAGTTCCAAGTGTGTCGATGCCTTGGTGGCCGCCGCAGTGGGCGTCCGACCTCGACAGCAGGTCTCGTACTATCAGCTCGTCGACGCGATCGTGGCAAACCCCGCTGCATCGACCTCGCAGCTCCGTCGCCTGCTCGAACACCTACCGGAGGATCACCTCCGTGACATCGAGGAGCCGCTGCCCGCCCGCAGCCGCGCCCGTCGTCTGTGCGCCGAGGTGCTCGCCGCCCGGCAATCGCGTACAGCCCCTGCGGCCAAGCCAGCGCCAGCCACGGAAAACCTGCCGACGGACGAGGAACTCTCGGCGATGGCAGACCCGGTGGCGGCACTTGCCGACCTCCTCCGCGATCGGGGCCCAGAGCGGGACGCAATCGTCGCTCATGCCCTCAGCTCCGCCCATATGACCGACGACCTCGCCTGGCGCGTGCCGGTGCGCGAACTCGAGTGCCATCCCGTGTACGGGCCGCGGCTCGCGGCGAAAGTCGCCGAAATCTGCGGTGACTCACCCGACCGATGGCGAGCGTTCGCCGCAGCGTGGGGAACGCAGACACAACTCCTCACCACGACCTTGCTCAAACGGATCGAAGCGGCGCGCGGCGACTAACTCCATGAGCTTCCGCCTTGTCCGGACATCTTGACCCAGAGGTGTCCGGACTACCGGAAGGTCGTCCCAGGCCGACGAGGCAGTTGGGCGTAGATGTCGTGCGCGGTGCGGCCTTGGATCATCAGACAGCAGGTTTCGCACAGGATCCCGCCTGGCCCGGGTGGGCGCAGCCCGCACTTCGCGCATTGTCTGACCGCGTGGACGCGGCGGTGCCCGGTGTTGGCACATTCGGTGGTCCGTGGTGCCGGCCGACCGCGGAGCCGGGTTGCCGTACCGGGCCGATATTCGCCGCTGAGCTCGGTCATGTCCTGGAACAGCTCGAGGTCGGCGGGTGAGATGAGCCGGACGTCGCCGAGCAGGTCGCGCATCGCGACGAGTTCGCCGGCGGGGAGCATGGCGGCGACGTCGTCGACGGTGAGGCCGGGCCAGGGCTCGGGTTTCGGGTGCAGGCGTCCGCAGGCGCCCTTGGATCGTCGGCGTTTGGTGCGGCCGGTGGTGGGGCGACCTGCGGTGGGGCAGGTGTTGTAGTCGCTGATCGTGCAGCGGGTGGGGATCATTCGGCGGGGGCCGAGGGCGGGGGCCGCGCGCCGTGGCGGCAGGGAGCTCCAGGGTAGGTCGTTGCAGCCGAGCGTGGGCACCTCGTAGAACCAGGGTGGTTTGCGGTCGGAGTCGAGGAACCAGACCGGCAGCCAGCCGGCGCCGAACGATCTCGTGGTTCGGGATTTGACCTGGCGTGGCTCGATCGCGGAGCGCTGGACTTCGATCCCGGTGCGGTAGGGCCCGTCGATCGCGACGTCCAGGACGGTGCTCCTGCCGGTGTTGTACTCCTTGGTCGCCTGGTAGCCGGCGTCCTCGGCCGCGCGGTACCAGTAGTCCTTCTGCCGGCGGTGCTCGTCCGACTCCGATTTGATCTCGTGCTTCTGGGTGCAGCCGCTGCCGCGGAAGTGCACTGCCCAGTAGCGGCCGCGGTAGAGCTTGACGAACATCTCCGCGCCGTCGTCGTCGCCGGGTGCCTGCTGACACAGCAGGACGCGGTCGCCGCGGTCGATCTGCAGGTGCAGCGCTTTGATCAGGTCGTAGTCGGCCGGGCTGAGCTCCGCCAGGTCGAGCTCGCGTTCGTTCCCGTCGTGGTTGTACCGCACCAACGTCGACATCGGGCGCCTCCCTGCGACAACTTCCCAGGGTACGACCGCGCACCGACAGTTTCCTCGAAGTTCCTGCTCAGGACGTCAACGCGTTCGTAGACCCTGCAGGATCCGGCTCACCCCGGGCCCTTCGACATCGCTCGGTACACGCAACTCTGCTGCATTAGCTCAGCTGCCGCCGACGAAGTCAGGTGAGGGCCGGATTCGCTAAACATCCTGAGGGACGGTCCCGACGTCCTAGAGTGGTGATCGTGACCACGGCGACCCAAGAGGCGTTCCTGCGCGATTTCCATGCCAGATACCCGGCGGCGGCCGTTGACTGGTCGGGATGGTTCACCCGTCGGTGCCGTAGTCGGAGGCGACGAATCCGCAGTCTCAGGGCACGTTTTCGGTGTAGAGAACGCGCATGGAGTTGAGCGCGGCGGATGTCACGGCAATCCCTGGACATGGCGTCCTCGGACGGAGCGACTTCGCCAGAGCGCATGCTCGCCGCTTCTAGAGAGCACCCGCGGGAGAGGTGACGGCCGAGGCACGTGGCTTGAGGGAAGCCGTGCGCTGGTACCGCCACCCCTCCGATGTGCCGGATCGTCCTGGCCGCGGGGGGGAAACCAGGATTGCGCGACCCGGCGAGCCACGGTCTGACGTCGGCAAGTAACTGTGATGGCTGTGTCCTGCCCGGATGCCCGGTCTCCAACGGACGCAATGCGGGGCCAGCAAGCCGGTACGCGGGAGGCGCCTGCCGGGTGGCCCAGTGCGTGGCATCGAACCAACCTCTGGCGCAACGCCGAGCGATGTCGTCGGGTACACGACCTGTTGCAACACACACGGTGTCGCCGAGGTCGACTTGGCTCAGCATCCCCTCCTCGCTTCCCGTCGGTAATCACGACGACGACCCGCCCCCTCGACGTTTCGTTGCCGCATTAATCGACACATTCCTGATGGCAAATCGAATCTCGCAAGACGTCTAGGGGTCTATTACGAAAATCGCATCAAATCGTGCGATTTCTTGCCACCTGACACGCAACTCGCACCACTGCAACCTCGTCGACACCACGGGCCAAGGCGACACCAAGAGCTTCACTTTCCCCTGCTACAGCAACGAAAATTGCACGAGCGGGCGTGACACCACCTCCCCGTGGCGCCGCCTTGCACCGGGAAGCGATGAGATCGCAAATCTCTTCACTTCAGTTGAAACTCTGACGCAAGGAAGAATAGACTGAGCGATGACGCACCGTCAACCAGTTCGAAGTTCTTACCTGATTGATCTTCATTTCAGTACAAACCAGAGGTGGGGGCATGGCTGCAGATCAGCGTCGGTCGTTCGCCGAAATCCTGGACGAACTCTGCACGGCTCCACCGGCGGGCCGACGTCGGCCCTACTCCAATGTCGAGCTGGCCGAGGCAGTCGGCGTGAGCCACAGCTACATCGCCCAGCTGCGCAAGGGCACACGCGACAATCCCAACCTCCGTGTCGTCGACAGACTGGCCTCGGCGCTGCGGGTTCACCCCGCCTATTTCGTCGGTGGCCGCCGGGAGCCGCCCCTCCCCACGCGAGTTCGGCGTCCGTTCCGGGACAAGCTGAACCGGTTGTTCGCCTTGGTCCACCCACCTGGCCAAGGGGAACTGACCCTCAACTTCGTCGTCGGCGCGGTGCGGCGCCGGGGTCAGGAGCTGGGCGACCGGCACTGGACGATCTCGCCCAGCACGCTGGCCGGTCTGCGTGATGGTTCGATCGTCGATCCCGAGTTGAAGCATGTCCTGGCGCTGGCGGACGTCTTCGGCGCCGATCCGCCGTACTTTCTCGATGACGAACTGGCCGCGCTGGTGGACGAACAGCTGGAAACGCGGCTGACCATGGCGTCGCTGGGGGTGGACACCGTCATCATGCGCGCAGGCGAGCAGGAACTCGAACCACGGATCCGCGACAAGATCATCACCGCTCTGACGCAGGCACTCAAAGGCAACAAAACCACACCGGAAAACCAGGAGGACCCCGGCGGTGCGAAGCGAAACCGCACGATCAACCGCGACAGGCCGGAGACCAACGACGACACGGGCCGCTGATGACCACCGTCGCCATCTGGAGTGCTCCGCCGACCCGACACGGTGACCTGATGAAATCCAGAGAGATCCGCAGATTGCGGAACGAGCTGATCGATGAACTGGCCCTGGACAAGTCGGCGACGACCGAGACCGTGTGCGTCCGGTTGTGCGAGATAATGGCCCAGCGGCTGCAACGCGAGATCCGGCTCCGGTTCGACGACCTCGGCGACGGAGTGAGCGGGCTGTGGGCAGTCACCCACGACGGCGTGCACGTCATCGTCGTGACGACGGCGCGCAGCTGGATGCACCGCCTGGTGATCCTGCTCCACGAGATTGCGCACATGCTCTGCCGACACGAACCGGTCACCCTGACCAGCGGCGAGGCCCGGCGCCTGTTCTATCCCGACCTGCCGCCAGCCATGCTGGAGATCATCGCCGGGCGGACCTGCATGACACATCACGAGGAAATCGAAGCGGACATCCTCGCCGGCGAACTGACCCGCGGCCTGATCCACTGGGCGGGACGCCAGGACATCCAGCCCTTCGACCCCGCCACGGAAGACGCGCGAGTAGCGCGCACCTGGTATGCCCTGGGCTACTCTCCCTGGCGAGGTGAGCATGGGCAGTAACCTGGCTTATCTCCTCAGCGCCGCCTGCGGGGCCGCCATATTCATTTACAAGCTTCCCGCGCTGCTGCGTGCACCCCAACAGGCCCGCCGCACCATCCGGCCCCTGTGCCTGGGTGGGCTGGTCACCTTCGCCTCATTCTTCTTCGCGGCACCGACGATCGCAGAGCAGGCCCGGGCGCTCACCGGTATCGCCAACCTCGCACCACTGCTGGTCCACATCTTCTCCATCGGCGTGGTCTGCGCGGCACAGACGCTGGTGCTGAACTGGCGATTCGACGCGCCCCAGGCATGGCAGCGCAGTCGGCGGGTGCTGATCGGCGGCGCCGTGGTGATGACTGCCATGTGCGTGCTGTTCGCCCTGAGCCCCCGAGTCGAAGAACGGCATCTCGACTTCACAATGGCGTTCGCGACCACGCCATACCTCGCCGAGTTCATCATCCTCTACTTCGTGGCCTACCTGCTCGGATTCTGCGACGTCGTCTACCAATGCTGGCGCGGCGCGCGTGACACCCCGGACGACAAGAAGTGGCTGCGCCGCGGTATCCGACTGACCGCCATCGGCATGCTCTTCACCGTGGCGTACGCGGTGATCTCCGTGGTCGCCGTCGTCGCGGCCTGGTTCGGCGTAGATCTCAGCTATTGGGGCGCGTTCGTCGCGCCGCGGGTCACGACCTTGGGAGTGCCGGAGTTCCTTGTGGCCATCAGCATCGCCTCCTGGGGCCCTCGCCTCCCGTCGGTTCGGCAAGCGGTGCGCAACTGGTGGACCAGCGGGCGCGACTGCCGACGGCTGCGGCCGTTGTGGACGCTCCTCAAGGATGTCGATCCGAGGATGGTGCACACTCCCCGCACTCTGGCCGATCGGATCAGCATCGAGTTCCGGCTGTTCTGGCGCGTGGTGGAGATCAACGACTGGCTCGAGCGGCTGCGCGCCCTCGCCGACCCGGACCTGGCCACGGTCGCGGCACACCGGGCCGCGGACGTCGGGCTGCCGGACGAGCAGGCGGCGGCACTCGTAGAGGCGGCGCAGATCCGCGTGGCGCTGCGGGCGTTCTTCCGCGGCGCTCCGCGCCGGACACGAGCCGCGCTCGAAGGGACTCCCGCTCCGGAGAACAAGCACGCGTTCGCGACCGAACGAGGGCGCCTGGTCGCCGTGGCTCAAGCCCTCGCAAGCCCGCACCTACCCGGCCTGATCCCTGACCAGCATGAAGCGGAGGCAACGCGATGACCCACCGGACCCGCATCGAGCACGCCCTGGTCCTCGGCGGCGGCCTGGCGGGGATGCTCGCGGTGCGTGTGCTCTCCGAACGCGCGCACCACGTCACACTCGTCGACCGCGACCGGTTCCCGGACGGGCCCGAACCCCGCAAAGGGCTTCCCCAAGCACAGCACACCCACCTGCTCATGGCCGGCGGCGCACGCGCACTCGACCAACTCTCCCCTGGACTGGTGGACACACTGCTGCACGCCGGAGCGCAACGGCTCGGCCTGCCGAATGAGGTCCTCACCTCCTCCCGCCTCGGCTGGTTCCCTCGCTACGACGAAATGCAGTTCCTCATCAGCGCCAGCAGGTCCCTGCTCGACCATGTGATCCGCCGCGAAACCGCCAAACACCCGATCACCGTCATCGAGAACACCGACATCGCCGGGCTGCTCGGCAGCCCACGACGCGTCACCGGCGCCATACTCCGCGACCTCGACACCCACCGGACACGTGAGGTACCAGCCGACGTCATCATCGACGCGACCGGCCGGAGCTCGAAGGCCCCCGAATGGCTCACCCGGCTCGGGCTGCCATCGGTCACCGAAACCGTGATCGACCCCGGAATCGTTTACGCCACGCGCTTCTACCGCGCCCCCACCACACCGCAGCGTTTCCCCGCCATCAGCATCCAGCCGGATCCGCACTCCAAGGCCGCCGGTGCCGGCGGGGTGGTCATGCCGATCGAGAAGGGCCAATGGATCGTCACCGTCGCCGGCATGCGCGGCGCCGAGCCCTCCGCCGACATCGCCGGATACGAAGAATTCGCCCGCCAACTGCGCCATCCCATCATCGCCGACCTCATAGCCACCGCCGAACCTCTCACCCCACCCCGCGGTTTCCGCGCCCCACCCAACCGGCATCGCCGCTTCGACCGCCTCAAGCCCTGGCCAGATGGATTCGTCGTCCTCGGCGACGCCTACTGCACCTTCAACCCCATCTACGGACACGGCATGAGCGCCGCGATCACCAGCGTCCTCGCCCTGCGCGACGGCATCAGAAAACCCGAACCCGATTACGCGGCCATCCAGCGCGCGGTCGCCAAAGCCGTCCAGCCCGCCTGGTCCATGGCCGCTGGCCAAGACGTCCGCTACCGCAGCACCATCGGACCAACCCAACGCCGCAGCGGACGACTCCAACAGCGCTACCTGGACCGCCTCAGCCGCGCCATCGGCGAACACAAAACCGTGGCCAAAGCCCTCCTCGACGTCTACACCCTCTCCGCCAGCCCGCGCCGACTCATCTCCCCCACCGTCCTCATCAACGCCATCCGCCACCCACAGCCCGGACTTGACCGCGCCAATCCGCCACTCTCACCGCCCGAGCTCGCAATGCTGCAATAGCACGTTGACTGCCCTCCGTGACCCTGCGGACGATTACGGCCGAGATAGCCGCTCATCCGAGTTCCGAACGACATCTCCGCCGCACTTCTCCGTCAGCGCCGACAAACCCCCAACGCCAGCTCTACGCATCCAACGCTAGAAGCGCCCTCGTCTCAGCAGCGAACGCGCCAGCATTCGACCGTCAACTACCACACTTTGCGACACGACTTTTCGAAAACAGCAACAAACATCTACCCAGAGATCGGAATCAGGAATATTAAAACTACATATCTACACTAATCCCAAAGGGGGAGCCACACAGAAGTCGATATTTTATGACGAGACGAGGCGGCACTCGGAGGAAATGGCCATACAGCTCACGCCGCGTCCGGCAGGGGCAAGGCCGGCGCAGGTCCACCACAAGGCGTTTCCCTCGGATCGTGAGCCTGGACAGCGGAAACTTCTCAGGCATCCCGCTTCCTGGGTGACTCAGTAGCGAGAAAGATTAAGCGGGGCAGCATCGAGCAAAGAAAGGGGAGGATACATGTGGAGTCCATCTTTCATGGCAACACGTCCGCATCAACGGAGGAGCTCCAGTACTTAGCGGTACGGCTGGGAAGTCATGATGACAGCTCAATAGCCACAGAGAACGTCTCGCTTAGCCAGCTACGACCGGCCGATTCACCACGGAGCGGTTACGACGACAACGATCACATTCGGTCGCTTGCCGAGTCAGACTGCACGCTGCCGCCGATTGTTGTCCATCGCCCGACGATGCGTATCATCGATGGAACATATCGAACCCGGGCGGCCTCCCTCCGAGGCGAAACCTGCGTCCAGGTAAGGTTCTTTGAAGGCAGTATCGAAGAGGCGTTCGTACTGGCGGTCGAGTTGAACTCCAGGCACGGCTTACCGTTATCGCGTACGGAACGATCCACCGCAGCAACCAGGATCGTCAGGTCCTACCCGCACTGGTCGAATACGAGGATAGCTGCTGTGTGCGGCATCTCGGACAAGACAGTCGCCGCCATCCGAAGGCGTTCAACCTCGGAGTTTCCGGCCTTGAACGGCAGAGTCGGCCAAGACGGGCGCGTCCGACCGATCGACCCAGCACACGGAAGATTGCGCGCCAGCAAGGTCCTTGCCGAGCGACCTAACGCCTCCTTGAGGGAGGTATCCCAAGCAGCTGGGATCTCTCTCGCGACCGCCAGGGATGTCCGGGAGCGGCTACGGCAGGGCGAAGACCCTGTCCCCGTTCGTCTTCGAAGAACCAAGAAGGAATCACACCAAGGCGATCCTCAAAGATCAGGAGCCTTCGAGAGCAGGAGTCGTTCGACGACGCAAATGTCTGCGGAGCGATACGCCGACATTATGGGAACCCTGAGAAGGGATCCTTCGCTGAGGTTCACCGACGCAGGGCGCACGACCCTTCGCCTGCTAGATGTGCATACTATCAACGATGATTGCTGGGAGTATCTCGCCGCAAACATCCCTTCCCATTGCAGCCACGCCGTCGCGGACGCTGCTCGACGATGCATCGACATTTGGAGCCGTTTCATCGACCAACTGGAATCTCGCAGCGCTGATAACTCTGGCCATTCACCGACCTAATTTAAGTCGACCGGCCCCTCTGAGGGGTAACGAGGCAGTCGCGTTGAAACCCGGACAGCGTGTCGCGACCGCGCGTGGGCCTGGGGCTGACATGGTGTCCGACGTGAAAACGTCCAGGGCTCGAAGCCTGGGACCGAGCCGCGGAGTCCTGTGCTGGCCCAGTTGCGTCTCAGCCTCAAGGTGCTACTCCAAGCCTTGTCGCCCAACTCCCTATGCTGCGCAGGTGGTGGACGAACGGGCAGCCTCCACGGGCTCCTGGTGCTCGACGAGGTCCCACGTAGTAGCCTTTATGTGAATCGAGATCCCGGCATCAGGCGGAATATAGTGTATTACGTAGATTGCACGATCGTCTCCTACAACAGCGCGTCCGACCTGCCCCGTTGTATCGAGTCTCTTCAGCGTCAACTCGACGTGCATGTCGGTATCACGGTCGTTGATAACGCGTCATCCGACGACAGTGCGGCGATAGCCGAGCGACTCGGGGCGGTCGTGGTGCGAAATGGGGGCAACCGCGGCTTTTCCGCGGCGGTGAACCAGGGGACGCGCCATGGGACCGCGCCATGGGTGCTGGTTTTCAATCCCGACGCTGTTTTTCCAGCAAACGGCATTGCTCAGCTAATCAAAACAGCGGATTCCCGGAGGGGGATCGGCTGCGTTGGTCCACGAGTCGTTAACGAAGATGGAACTGAATACCCCAGCGGCAGGCGTTTTCCCACTATAGTGGATGCGACAGTCCATGCTCTACTGGGAAGGGTCAAGCCGGATAATCCCGCCACTCAGCGCTATCATGCCCGGGAGATCGATCGTACCAGTACTGCGACCGTCGACTGGGTATCCGGGTGTTGCATGCTGGCACCGAGGCAGGTATGGGAAGATCTGGGCGGCCTCGACGAGGCGTATTTTATGTATGTCGAGGACATGGATTTTTGTCTCCGCGCCCGAAAGGTTGGATACGCCACCTTGTATGAACCTTCTGTGAGCGTAACGCACCTCGGCGGACGGTCGTCTCGGTCTCGGCGAATCCGTAGCATCTACCATCATCACCTAGGTGCATTGCGTTTCCAGTGGCGCCTCGGCACCGGAATCTCTCGTGTGCTCACCATTCCGTTTGCCGCAGTATTTCTGGGACTTCGTTTTGCGTTGACCGCGGCCGCGTCGCTCGTCCAGTGGTTCGGCAACCGCTGACGCTGGCACGCTGGTTGCGGAAGTTCGGCTCGGATGTTTGAAGATCTACGCGAGATCGCGTCAGCCTCACCGATGCAAGCTCATCCGTCTGGGCCTCGTGACGTCGACTGGCGCACGCCCATCGACGCCGCTGTCTCGCCAATTGGCATGGGGAACGGGCGAACGGAAGCGGCGCAGTGCCACACCCTGCCCGCGACGCCACGGCCGCCGCGATCTGATCAGCGCGGGCGGCCGCCATGCGAAGGTCCTTCTCGGCCGAGGCCACGCTGGGGGGCGGCCAGAGTACGCTCCTCGCTCGCCAAGCTAGCCGATACCGTGCCAGGTAACCGTGGTGAGGAGGTACACGACTGCCACGATGTCCGGAAGTCGGCGCTTGACTACGGTCAGTATCTATTTTCACCCCGTAGAGCCGAAGCATCGGGCAGTGGCGTGCCGCCAAGCCTCGTAGGCGGGCAGGTCACCGTCGAGTGGATCGGCCGGCTGAGTCTCCCGAGTGACCCGCGCCGCGTTTTCCGGAGTGGTACCGCAGAACACCGATGTCGCATGCTCGGTGTACGGCGCGACGAACCCGCCGGAGACCCGTGCCTCGGCGGCGAACGCACTTCCTTGCGCCAACGCGGGTAGATGTGCTCCAGCGTGGCCGCGGAACCGCACCAGTTCCTCCCTCGTCACACCGCCAGCGTAGGTGGCAGCGAGGCCCGCGCCGCTGTACAGATCGGACCGCCGCATTTCCGGGAACTTTTCGATTATGGCGGCGACCTCGTCGGGATCGGTTCCGCCGACGAACCAGATCGCACGCCCGATCCCCTGGTCGACCACCCGGTTGGCATAACGACCACAAGCTTTGTCCGGCCAGCTGAGCGAGAGATTCTGGTGCTGCTCATGCACGTACTTCCTGGTGTGGAAGTAGCCCTGGTGGAAGCCGTAGCCGTCGAGCACTAGCCAGCGCAGCAACGGATCCATGCGCTTAGCTCGGGGCCAGCAGAAGCGTGGCAACCGTGCCATCGCCCAGCCGATTCCGACGTAGACCAGATAGCGTTGCTCAGCGCCCGGCTCGGTCTGCAGCAACTGCGCGATCCTGCAGGATCCGCGCATCCGCAGGCTGTCCAAGATGGCCAAGCCCATACCAGCTCCCTCGTAGGCGAAGCCCCGGAACTGATCCGGAATGGAAGCCAGTTGCGCAATGGTGTCCCGCATCGACCGGGAGCCGACCGCGATACCGTACCCCTCGAGGAAGGCATGGCCGACAGCTTCCAGTAAGTACCGCGAGACGGCGTCTTTTTCGTGGAAGCCTCGGATGTCGAACCGGGTCTGGGCGGTGCTCGGGGTGAGCACTTTCCGCCGGACCGCTCTGAAAATGTCGCCCGGCCCGTGCCTTCTCCCAGGCCAGGGTGGTGTAGACCTTTCGCGCAATGGCATATGTCAACTCCTCAGGCGCCGGGTTCGACGATGTGGAAACGTTGCTTGGTCCAGGTGGGTCGATGGGGCTGCGCTCGGCAACGGCCACCCCGTCCGCGATCAGGGTCGGATTATCGGAGTCGCCCCTGACGAGAGCGTATACCTTTGGTTCGGTGTGTCTACCGCGCGTGGCCGCCACGGCGGTCCGAAGTGTAATTTGCAGCCTGGCGGCCATCGACGATGCCGAGGGCGACGATCCCGGACATCGACGTTGGTGACGATTTCGTGGACGGCATGGTCATCGACCCCCATCACATCTGGTGGAATAACTACGAGCTACTATTTGTCGCACGCTGACAACCTTTTCACATAGTTCGCCCTCGACTGCTACGAAAAATCCGACAGCGGCTGTCTCATGTTCCTTAAAACGTAACTTCTCAGGATGCACGAAGCGGTGATCAACGCCTTCGGCGACTGAGCGCCGGCAGCAGAAACCCATTGGCCGACGATGCCAGAGCAATCGATCATGGAGTTTCCCTTGCGTGGCGAGCCGTACTTGTGGGATAACAATGAGAGCTGGACGGACTATAGGGGAGAGAGGACCGAGACAGCTGCGTGACCATCTAGCGACGTCTAGGTGATCGTGGTCCGCGACCTTACTCGACGTTGCCACCAGGCAGCGACAAGGGCGGGCCGAAGAAATTTTGTGCGCGCAGCGCCCGCCACGTTGTGGATCTACGTCTTGGCAAGTTTTGTGTCCACCCCGCTGCTCGAGTAAACGCGATGCGCGCAGCGCCTCCATGTCCGTACGGTGGGCCAGACGTAACTTGAGATCTGGGGGTTTCGATGCGAACAGCACCCCTTAAGCGGCCGATATACCAATCGGCACTATTTGCGGTTCCCCTTGTCGCGGTCGCGCTGGGATTCATGGTCGCCCCAGCCCCGAATGCAACCAGCGCTGAGCCTCTTGCCCTCAGCGTCACCTCTATCACGCCAGCGGAGGCTCCGGTCCAGTCGCTGCGCAAGGTCAACCCCTCCGTCGCCCACATCGCACCGTGGATCAGCTCGGTCGGCGCGGGAGCGGCAGTCGCTGACCTCGACGGTGACGGCTACGCCAACGACGTCTGCCTTGTCGACGCGCGCTCGGACTCCGTCAGCCTCCACCACATTGATCGCGCGGATATGACCAGCAAACCGAAGGTGACGTTGCTCAACCATGATGGGATCGCCACGAGCGGAGGCACACCGAAACCACCCTATGACGCGGACAAGCAAGCGCCGATGGGCTGCCGGCTCGCCGATATCGATGGGAACGGGTGGACGGACGTTCTTGTCTACTTCTGGGGGCGCGCACCAGTCGCGTTTCTCAACTTCGGTGGCTGGCGATTCGAGCCGCATGAGGTGCTCCCCAACGGAGCAAACCTCGATTGGTACACGAACACCGCGGTATTCGCCGACCTGAACGGTGATGGCGTACTCGACATCTTCATCGGCAACTACTTCGGAGACGGCTCCGAGCTCCTCGACCGAAGATCGTCGAAAACCGTTGCCATGAACGACTCACTGTCTCGAGCGTTCAACGGCGGCAGAAACTACGTGCTTCTCGGGCGCCCCGGAGCCCGAGACGCCTCCTTCCAGCTCATCGCGGACGCCTTCCCGGATGACTACTCGAGGGGCTGGACGCTCGCCGCGGCGGCGGCCGACCTCAACGGCGACTCGCTGCCCGAGCTCTACGTCGCCAACGACTTTGGCCCGGACCGCCTCTTTGTGAACCGTTCGGCGGGTGGCCAGCTCGCGTTCGAGAGCGTCGATGGCGGCGGCAAGGGTATTGCTCAACCCCGGTCAACGATCATCGGTAAAGACTCCTTCAAAAGCATGGGCGTGTCCATCGCCGACGTCAACGGCGACGGCAGGTACGACATCTACGTCAGCGACATCACCCAGCAGTTCGGCCTGTTCGAGAGCCAGCTACTCTATCTGGGCGAGGGCCTGACCGACAACGGCGTACCGCTCTTCCGATCGGCGGCCGAGGAACTCGGCCTTGCCCGCACCGCCTTTTCGTGGGACAACAAGGTGGCCGACCTGAACAACGACGGACGGCCCGAGTTGTTACAGGCCACCGGATTCGTGCGCGGCGCCGTGAACCGATGGCCGCAGATCCAGGAACTCGCGCTCGCCAACGACACGGTGACTGCCGACCCCGCCTACTGGCCCGATCTGAAGGGGGCGGACATCAGCGGCAAAGCGCCCCGAGTCGTGCTGACACCAACCCAGGACGGCCGGTACGCGAACATCGCCGAAGCCTCCGGCCTGCGTGACGCGGGCGTGACACGCGGGATCGCGCTTGCCGACATGGCAGGCAACGGCACCCTCGACTGGATCGAAGCCAACCAGTGGGCCGACGCCCGGCTCATCGTGAATCACTGCCACGACTGTGGCACCTTCCTCGGCCTCCGGATCCTGCGCGCCAACAACACACCCGGCGGTCCACCAGGTGATCAACGTGCGCCGCTGGTGTTCGACGGTCTCCGTCCGCAACAGGAACTAAGGTCGAGCGCCGCGATCGGCGCCTCGACCTCCGTCACCACCGCTGACGGAAGAACGTTCCGCTCCTACGTGGACGGAGGAAACGGCCACGGCGGCCAGAGCAGCACTGACATCCACTTCGGTCTCGGGCCGGGCCCCAAGGAACCGTCCACCGTCACGCTGACCTGGCGCGACACCGCGGGACAGGTGCGTACCGCCAAGGTCGAGGTCGGCCTCGGCTGGCACACGGTGGTGCTGCCGTGAACGCGCCGTCGACACTCGCAACCACTCCGGCGCGACCGCGCACCCGGATGCGGGACCTCCCGGCGAAGATGCGGCCGACTGACCCTACGAAACTGCGGTTAGCCGCACTGCGGCGGTTCGCCGTCGGAATCACGATCCTCAACATCGCTGGGCACCTGTTCCTCGGATTCGAGCAGACCATTGCTCAACTGATCGTCGTGGTGCTGACGTGCTACGTCACAGAACTCGCGGTCGAAACGCTCGTAGCCGCACGCGACTCGAGGCGGCCCGGCTACCTTCCCGACGCCGACTCCCCCTCTCGCCGCACGCGCGTTCTGACCCTCGTCAACTTCCTCCTCGCGGCGCACATCAGCGGGTGCGCGTTGGGGATGCTGCTGTTCGTCAACGATCGCCTCGATCTGTTCGTCGTCGCAGCGGTCGTCGCGATCAGCAGCAAATACCTCTTCCGGGTCCGCGCCCGCAGCGGCGACAAACACTACTTCAATCCGTCGAACTTCGGCATTACCGTGGTGCTGCTACTGTTCGCAGACACCGTAAGCATCGCGCCACCGTACCAGTTCACCGAATACCTCGGTCATCTCGGTCAGGTCGCGCTTCCGGCATTTCTGGCCTGCATAGGCTTGTTCATCAACTTCATCTTCACCGGCAAACTTCCACTGATATTCGCGTGGGTCGGCGGCTTCACGGCTCAAGCAGCAATCCGCGCCTTCTTTGATGAAGAAACCTCATTTCTCGCCTCGATCGCTCCGCTTACAGGGATGGCGCTCCTGCTGTTCACGCTTTACATGATCACTGATCCCGGAACGACGCCGCGGTCGAAGCTTGGCCAGGTCGAGTTCGGACTTTCGGTTGCCGCCGTCTATGGAACGCTCATGGCCTTCCATGTGGCCTTCGCCTTCTTCTTCGCACTCACGATCGTCTGCGCTTGCCGCGGAATCGGAATGTGGATGGCGAACACCGCGGCGTGGCAGCATCACACCGGGTACGGCCGGTTACGATCTAATGTGGCGGAGCTTCAACGACGATCGTCAAACGTCGCACGTCAGAGCGGAGTCGGGTCGCCGATGGAACTGGTCGACGAACAGGCCAGGCGCTCGCGCTAGTCGACTAGACCGAAGGGGAAGAAGAGAAGTGGAACTCGAAGATAAGATTCGAGAGACGGTCGCCTCCTCAGTCATGGTCGAGCCAGAAGATATCGGACTCGACCAATCGTTTACTGAGCTGGGCATCGACTCGCTGAGCCGTATTGAGCTTGTCGCTCTCGTCGAGCAGCACCTTGGCAAGATCGTGCCTGAGGACGAGATTCCCGAACTGGACACCATCAACGAGGTCACACAGTTCGCGAAAGCGATCGCGGCCGTATGATCGCCAGAAACCCGGTCATCACTGGCCTAGGAGTCGTCAGCGCCGCCGGCATCGGAACCACGAACTTCTGGATGGGCCTGCAACACGACACACCTCGATTCCGTGAGGTCTCGCTGTTCCCGACGGACGACCTGCCGAACCATGTCGCGGGCGAGATCGGGCCCTGGACGTCTGGTTTTGATCGGATCGACGTCGACCGGCTCGACACCGCGCGAACTGCCACCTTCGCACTGGCGGCGCTCAACGAAGCGATCTCCGACGCCGACCTCGGTGGCATCCAACCAGACCGTGTACTGGTTGGCACGACGGTCGGTGACGTCGCGGACCGCGAACGAGGATGGCGCCAAGCCGCGCGGACGAGCGCCGGTCACCCTGGCTCCCTAGGCGTGGATGAATCACTCCGCACTCAGATCGCACAGCACATTGGTAGCTCGGTCCCGGTCGAGTTGACCGTCGCGGCGTGCGCTGCGGGCAACATGGCACTGATCCGTGCGGCACAGCTTATCGCTGGCGGCTTCGCAGACGTCGTGATCTGCGGAGGTGCGGAGACGATTTCACGGCTGGCATTCAGCGGGTTCTCGCGCATGCGCGCGATGGCGCAAGAGCGCTGTCGCCCGTTCAGCGACAACCAAGACGGTATGCTGCTAGGCGAAGGCTCCGCTTTCCTGATCGTGGAGTCGGCCGCCCACGCCACCGCCCGTGACGCAACAGTGCTAGCGACGATCGCCGGGTACGGCCTCACCTGCGACGCGAAGCACCCCGCAGCGCCGGACCCCTCCGGCGAGGGCGTAGCTCGGGCAATGACATCCGCGATCGCGGCCGCAGACCCGTCGGAAGTTGACTACGTCTGTGCCCACGGCACTGGCACACCGCAGAACGACGCAGCCGAAGTCGCAGCCTACTTGCAGGTGTTCGCTGCGCCGCGCCCGCCGATCAGCTCCATCAAGGCGCTTATCGGGCACTCTCTGGGCGCTGCTAGCGCGATTGAGGCGGTCGCCTGTGCGCTCGTGATCACACACCAGCGCACGCTCCCGCAGTGGGGGCTAGAGGAAGCCAGCACATCCCATGGCGTCCGGCCAGCGACCGGCCGACGCGACGACCCGGCCCACATCGATCTAGTGCTCAACAACGCGTTCGCCTTCGGCGGCAACAACACATGCGTCGGCCTACGTCGGCCCGACACTGCTTGGGGAGATACCACCGCATGACGAACGAGATTTACTGCTCTGCGGCGACTGTCGCGACCAACATCGACCCCAGCCAGGTCCCGGACCTCGTCGTCCCGGCACCACCGAGCGACCTCGCCGCCCTCATTCGGCAATACCGTTCGGTGCGTTCGGCAGTGGTAGTGCAGGCCATGAAGGCATGGCTGCAGCGAGCCGGATCCGACCTTCCTGACCCCGACCGTCGAGGCATAGCTCTCGGCACGGCAACTGGCGCCGGCCCTGACATCGAGGAGTTCCTTGACGAGTCGATTCGCCTCGGAGACCACCTCGTGAATCCCGCGAAGTTCCCGATGACCGTTCACAACGCAGCGGCCGGTAACGCAGCGATCGCCGCGCATTGCCGCGGCCCGAACATAGTCGTTAGCGAAGGCATACACTCTGTTTGGTCGGCGCTCACCGCAGCCCATGCCTTGCTTCACGACAACAGCGCCGACATCATGTTCGTCGGAGGGTTCGAATCGCAGCGGCTGGCCAACGGCTCGACGGGCACCATCGCGGCCTTCATCGCCCTCAGCGCGGGCACAGCGATATTCGGTGAGAACCGCATTGCTTCACCGAACACGCGGTCACACTGGGCGGGTGTGCTACCGAGGCCGCAGGGGCACGCGGACTCACCCGAAGATCCCCATCCCTGCGAGGTCGGTGCGGCAAGCGTCATGGCCCTCGTCAAGTTCGCGAACACATTTGCCCCCGCGCACGGCGGCGCGGCTGCGATGGGAGTAGTCGATGAGTCGGAGGCGGTGGCACGATGACCTCATCACCGGAGATCGACACGCGCCACGCGGCCAGGAGCGACACGACGCGGCCCGTGACATTCCTAATCGGCGCCAGTGGTGATCTCGGCCGAGCGATGGCGACCCGCTTCATCAACGCGGGCCACCACCTCGCACTCACCTACAACGCGCACGAGGAGCGGATCCGGGGCCTCCTGCGATTAGCCGACCGATCCGGGGTGGACAGCATTGGCAGCCAATGCGACACGCGGAACCCTTCGTCGATTCGTTCGACCTATCAAGGCTTCGTCGATGCACTCGGGCCGCCCACCGCACTTGTCTACTGCGCTGGCATCCGACGCGATTGTCTCCTCCTGCGCATGACCGACGATGACTGGGCTGACGTTCTCGACACGAATCTGCGAGGAGCAATGCAGTTCGTTCGCCTCGCGGGCTCGGATATGGTTCGTGCCAGGTTCGGCCGAATCATCCTAATCTCCTCCATCTCCGGACAGGTCGGCGTTCCGGGGCAAGCCAACTACGGCGCGAGCAAAGGCGGCCTGGACGCGATGATCAGAGCGCTGACGCGAGAGTTCGGGCAGTTCGGCGTCACGATCAACGGAGTCGCACCGGGCTTGGTGGAGTCGGCCATGACCGCCGAGCTTCCAACAGCTGTCAAACGTCGCTATCTGAACCGTATCGCGCTCCGGCGCTTCGCGGAGCCAGCGGACATCGCCCCACTCGTCAGTTTCCTCGTCTCGAACAGCGCGCGTTACATCACCGGTCAGACCTTCGTTGTCGACGGCGGATTGACAGCCTAGGCGGCGCTGATGACCAGGGGAGTGGTAATCACCGGACTCGGTGTGGTCAGCGCCGCTGGCATCGGCATCGAGCGAACATGGCGAACGATCGAGAACGCACCACCTCGCGCTGAGGTCGTCGAGCTGCCGTCCACCCATGAGAAGGACCGCAGGGTCAGGCTATTCCTCGCTCCGGATTATCGAATCGCCGACATCACCGAGACCTGCATCGACGGCGTTCAACTTGAACGCGAAGGCATCGACCAGCAACGCGACATCAAACACCTTATCGCCGCGGTCGGCCTTGCCATCGACGATGCCGACTTGCGGTCGACCGCGCGCCTGGACCTGCGCGAGATAGGACTCGTGGTTGCCGACGAACATCCAGGAATCGAGCGCTTGGCACGTACCTTGTACGCGTCGGTTGCCTCCGCTACACCACCGCGTCCCGACTACGACGAGCTGTCGGAACAGATCTTTGCGCTGAACACATACCTCGTCCCTTACCTCGTCGCTCGAGCGCTCCACATCGGCGGCGAGTGCGCGTTCGTCAACTCCGCGTGCGTGTCAGGCCTCACCGCGATCGACAACGCCGCCACACAGATCCGGCTCGGCCGCAGCTCACTTGCCATCGCGGCCGCCTCTGACGACCCGCTCAGCTCGGGCAAGTTCCGATGGTTCGCCGACATGCACCTGTACGCGATCGACGGGGTTCCTCGGCCGTTCCACGCGGAGGCTTCGGGTACCGTGTTCGGCGACGGCGGCGCTGCGGTCGTTCTCGAAGACGAGGAGCAGGCTCGCCGCCGCGGCGCGCGGATCTACGGCCGCATCCTCGGCGCCGGGTTCACGCAGGACGGGTGGCGTATCAACGCACCCAACCCCGTGGGCGCCAACCAAGCGCGCTCCATCCGACGAGCGCTCGATGAAGCGGACCTCGACACAGAACGCATCGACGCCATCGTTCCCCACGGCACAGGCATCCCGATGATCGACAACTACGAGGCCAAAACGATTCGCGAGCTCTGGCCGGACCGGCGCGCACAACCGGTGTGCCTGCCGCTCAAGCCATTCGTCGGTCACAATCTCGGCGGTTCGTCGCTGCTAGAGACAGCTTTGCTGCTCAAGGCGATGAAGGAGCGGCGCGTTCCCGCGGTACGCGCCGAAGATTCGGCTGCCGTCCCGGCTCACGGCCTCGACCTTCCTACCACATGGTCGGCGAAGGTCATTCGGCACGCTGTCAAGACCGCCGTCGGTTTCGGCGGGTTCTACGGAACGATCGTCGTGGAGGCGATGTAGATGCGGGGCGAACTGACCGACCAGACATATGCCGCAGCTGGCCACCTTGAAGCATTCGTCGACGAACACTACCTCGACGCGTGCGCTCACGCCTGGGAGATCACGAGCGAACTCGCGCAGTCGATCCTTGACGCAGTCGACGGCGATGGTGTCGACCCGGCCGACGAGCATCGAGTGCACTGCCTCGACTGGCTTCGCCGGGCAGCCACCTACCGGATGCTGCCCAGATCGACCCACGTGGCGACCTCGTCAGCGGGCGCCCTCGCCCCAACGGTCGACCTCCTGCGCCACGCGGCCAGCGCCTACCCCCGGTTTATCGAGAGCGCCACCTCCGGCTGGTCGGTTCTTTTCGCTGGTGAAGGCATGCGACTGTGGAACAGCTACTTCCACTCGCGCAACGGGCTATACCGACCTCTGAACGCCGCTGCCGTGGCCACAGTCACCCAGACCCTGCGTACGGGAGGCGGCACACAGATCCTAGAAGTCGGCGCCGGAACCGGCGGCGCTACCTCTCACCTGCTCGCGGAATGGCCCCGCGACCTCGCTAGCACATACGACTACACCGTCACCGACACGAGCGCCAGCCTCTTGGCGGCTACCCGACGGACGCAGCGCGAGCAAGCCCCGTCCAACGTTCGACTCGAATTTCGACGATTCAACTTCGACCTCCCCGACGACCAGGGTCTGACGCGGGGGAGCTTCGACCTCGTGCTTGCTGTCAACGCGTTGCACAACGCCGCCGATCTCCCCTTGACCCTACGCAACCTTCGATCGCTGCTGCGCCCGGGCGGTACTTTGGTACTCAGCGAATCGCTCTGCGCTCCCGGCGATCTCGTACACCAGGAGCTCATCTTCAACCTACTTCCCTTGCCAGCTGACGCCTATCGACGCGGAAGTCGTTTCTACGCCGAGGCGATGTGGCGAGCTCACTTCGACGCCGCCGAAATCGACGCGACCATTCAGGTCAACGCGATGGGCCCCGAGCTAGTGATGGTGGCCAGCGCTACTAAGGGGCAGCCGTGAGCCAGCGGGCCCGTCCTCGGGGTGGCGACGCCCGCACCTTCACCATCGACGCAGGGCCCACGGCGCGCCCCGTGCGCGTATTACTCACCGGCGCCACGGGATTCCTCGGCAGCTGGGTCGCCGAGGGGTTCGCCGCACTTGGCGATCACGTAACCACCTTTTCCGGGCGGCTGCTCGCTGAACCATCCGCCGGAACGGCCCGAGCCTTGCGTACGGCAACAACCGAGGCCGACGTCGTCTGCCATCTCGCCGCCGCGACACCGACCCAGCCCGGCCCACCAGGCGACCTTGCCTATGCACACAGCAACGTCCGCGCGACGCGCCTGCTTCTCGACGCGGTCGCCGCGACGAGCCGCTGTCATATCGTGTTCGCATCAACCGCACTGATTACCGGCCTTGGCGAAGCGTGGACCAGGCCGGCCTCCAAGAGGGTGGCGTACGCCGAGTCGAAGCTGGACGCCGAGCATCTGGTCGAGCAATACAGCTCTCACGCGGACTCGGGTATCTCGTTGAGGTTCCACGCACTCTGCGGACCGCGAAGCCAGCCCGACCGCGGCGTCGTCGCAGCAGCGCTACGCGCCGCACACGAAAACCTGCCCTTTCCCATCTACGGCAAGGGAACATCGAGCCGCGACTACCTGCATGTCCTCGATGCCGCGTGCGCGACCATCTCCGCAGCACACCAACCGACCGCACACTATCGGGCCATCGAGATCGGCAGCGGCCAGCTGAACACCATCGAAGCCGTCGTCACGGCCGCAGAACGCGTGACCCGACGCCGCGTACGACGCCGATACCTGCCATGCCGCGCCGATTTCGACCAGCGGACCGCGTGCGACCTGCGCGCAGCCCGTGAAGCGCTCGGCTGGACACCGACCCGATCCCAGCTCACGACGATCGTCCGCGACCAGTGGGCCGAACAGCAGACCCCAGGCACCTTCGCGACCCAGCTCGTGTGGGACATCGACGCGGCTGGTCGGCCGTCCACGGTGATCCTGCCTCACGGGGACCGTGTCGCCACGAGGCGATCAGGAGGCCGACAATGACGAACGCACGTTCCGCTTCGCAAGCGCCGACCAGCGCCACACGGGCATTCGACCTGATCGTCATCGGGGGTGGCATCGCAGGATTATCGGCCGCCTACTACTGGATCGCAGACGTCGACCGAAACGCACGCATCTTGATCATCGAGCAAAGTGCGCGGATAGGTGGCCCAGCGATTCAACACACTTTCGACGTCAACGGGCAGAGGCTGATTTCACCGGGCGGCGCACACGAACTCACCTTTCCCTCAGCCTTCGCCCCCGCGGTGAAATCCGCCATGTCCGTACTCGGCATCGAAACCAAGCGCTTCTACTCCGACACCGCACCGACGCACTACCTCGACCGAGGCGCCGGCGGCCACGGATTCGCCTTCGCAGCGTCGGTCTGGGGACGAAGCCACCTAGTCGTCTACGACCAGTCAACCACCGCCAGCTTCACCGAGGCACCCGTCGCGCTTCGCGCAAGACCAGAGATCGCTGCGCTAGTCAGCACGCCAACCGACTGGCTCCAGGGCCGAACCGATAACGAAAAACTCGCCGAGCTCCGAAATCGCAGCTGTGACCAACTGCTTCGCGACTTCGCCTCGCTCGGCGAGGACACGCATCGATTCTTGCGATACAGTACATCCGCGCAATCGGGAATGACGTTCGACCAGCACCCCGCTCTCGACGCAGCGCTCGTCGGCTACATGGGCCTGAACGGGCTCGGCATCCGCGCGGTCGGTATCCCCTGGGAAGGCCTGACCCAAACCGGCGCACGGTTCTTCCCCCACATGGACCCGCCCATCTTCCGGTTCCCGGACGGCAACGCAACCATCGCTCGGGCGATCGCGCACCACCTCATCCCCGGTCTCTTCGAGGCCGCAAGCGTTGACGAGCGGCTCACGGCCGCAATATCCGTCGACACGCTCGATCGGCCAGGTAACCAGGTCCAGATCCGCTTGAACTCCACGGCCACCAGCATTCGGCACGACGGCCCCGACAACGTCCTTGTCGACGCCGAACACTTCGACGAATGCACGGCCACGTACCGGGCCCCAGCCGCGATCGTCGCTGCCCCAGCAGTCGCCGCAGCGCGGCTCATCCCAGAGCTCGAGCGAGACCAGCAGGCGACTGCCGCATCCCTCGGCCGCTATCCCATCGTGTCCGCCTCAATAGCGCTCCGGAACTGGCGCGCCTGGCAGGCGCTCGGCATCTCTCGCATCTCCTGGCCCGGCCACCCCACATGGCAGGTCGCAGCACTCGAGTTCCCCGTCAACATTGGCGCCTTCACCGTGTCGCAGTCACCCGACCACCCCACGACGGCAACCACGCTCGGATCACTCACCGCGGCAGGCATGACCCCCGCCGCCGGCGCAACCGCAGGCCGTCAGCGGCTTCTCACTGCTGCCGCACGCCGCGAGATCGACTCAGAACTACGGCGCCTGCTGACCGACGCCCTCGCTCCCGGTGGATTCCATGCCGAACGCGACATCGCCGAAATCCGGATCGAGATCTGGCCGCACGGCTACGCGCGCTACAGCACCTCGCGTGACCTGCCCGGCGACGGCAGTGCCCCAACCGAGGCCAAACGCAGGCTCGCCGCTGGTGTCGGCCGGATCGCCATCGCCGGTGTCGACGTCATCGACCATCCGTTCCTCGACGGCGCGATGGAGTCGGCTCACCTCGCCGTTTCCCATCTCGCAAGCCGTCAGGCGGCCGACCAAAGCGACCACTAGCACAACATCCTGTACGACACCATTCAACACGGAGGTACGCATCGCGATGAGGCTACTTTTCTGCAGTTTGCCCGCACACGATCACCTGCTCGAGCTGATGCCCGTCGCCGAAGCCGCCAAGCGGTGCGGCCACGACGTCGCCGTCGCCGTATCGGGGCGCTTCGCCGCCACCGTCGAGGCGCTCGGCCTCGAGCACATCACCGCGGGCCCGGACTGGATCGGCGACTTCATCGACAGCATCGACCGCAACGTGCCTCCCGAGGAGATGGACGACTTCACACAGGACTTCATGGCTGAAATGTTCTGCGGAGACCCGGCCACCGCCATGGGCCACGACGTCGCCGAAGCGATCGAGAACTGGAATCCTGACCTCGTCCTACGCGACACCGGCGAACTCGGCGGCTATCTCGCTGCCGAGCGAGCAGGCCTGCCGCACGTCACCGTCGGCGTCGTCGACTTCAACGGCATGATGCTCGGCAGCGGCGTCGTCGCCGCACTCGACCGTCGCCGCCGGCAGTTCGGACTGCCACCGGACCCCGACGGTCGACGCCAGTATGCCTACGGCCACATCAACATGCTTGCTCCGGACTTCGTGCCGGAAGAACTCGAACTACCCAACGTCTTCACTGTCCGGGTGGACGGCGTCCGTCGCGGCGACGTGCTCCCGGCGTGGGTCGGCGAACTCGTCGACGACAAACGCCCGCTCGTCTATGCCAGTTTCGGCACCGCCGCCTCAACGATTCCCTCCTATGGGCCGCCACTGACAAAGGTGATCACCGGCATGGGCGACGTCGACGCCAACGTCATCGTCTCGACCGGCAAGAGCCTCGACTGGCACGGCAAAGAGATCGTAGGCGGGATCCAGGTTCCCGAGAACGTCCGCGTCGCCGAGTGGGTGCCCCAAGGACTGCTCATGCGCTCCATCGACATGCTGATCACACACGGAGGCCCGGCCACTTCCCGACAGGCGATCGTCAACGGCGTCCCCGTCGTGGTGATTCCGCTCCTCTTCGACGCGTTCAAAATCGCCGACCGTTTCGAGCAGCACGGCATGGGTGTGCAGTTGGACTGGACGAGCCTCACCCCTGGAGACGTCGCGACCGCGGCGACCACCGTCCTCAACGACCCGACGTACCAGCGGGCGGCGCGTCGGCTGCAAGCCAGGACGCTCACGGTGCAGCCGATCGACGACGCCGCGGTCAAGTTCCTCGAAAGGATCCATGCGGAGAACGCGCGCTGACGACGACAACCGGCTGTCACTGTTCGCCCGTGCAGATGACGCCGACGGCGACGTCAGAACTGCCATCACGCCAAGTCCCCGACAGCGGCTACATAGCCCGACAATGACAGGCCCGGACCGAACTCTCACTCCTCGAGCAACCAGAATGACCACACCACGACGCGTCTGCGCCATCCGCGACCCCATTCCGGCCTACCGACGAGGAATCGCACGCGAACTCGAGGCCGTCGGCTACGAAACCGCCGAACCAGGCGACTGTATCGCGTGGATCCAGCGCTTTCACCAGGCAGCTCATTCCACCGAATATCGCCTCGCGGCGCTCCTGTCCATCCGGAGCGAAGCCGATGTTGACGTCCTTGCGATGCTGCGCACATATGATGAGCAGGTCGCACTCCTCGCCCTGCTCGTAGACCCTGACATCGACAACTACCGCCAAGCGCTCGACGCTGGCGCTGGCGGAGTCGTTGACTACGCCGCCTCACCCGACGACATCGTGGCGGCGCTCGACGCGACGTGGGACGGAGCGGTCCGACTGCCCCGAGCCGTCGTCATCGAATTTCTCAGCCGCCCCAGAAGGAGCAACGGGATTCCGCCGGTGTGTGAGTCCGACGTCAGGCGTCTCGCCGCACTTGCCAACGGATGGAGCGTCGAACGCCTCGCCAACCATGAAAACTTCTCGACACGGGAGATGTTTCGGCGCCTGCAGGAGCTGTACCACACGCTCGGCGTGTCGAACCGCCATCAAGCCATCGCCGCCGCCGCTCGACATGGCCTCCTCGACGGATCCCTGGAGACCGGGCAAGGGCCAAGCTGCCACCGAGCGGCGAACCGCTGACAACCTCACACACAGTCGCCCCGACGACTGGACAGACGCTCCACCGGGTGCGGCCACACAATGCGCCCTAGGTCGAACGCCGGCGAGAGCGCCGAACAGCGCACGATTCGACCGGGCAGCTAGCCGATCCGGACGTCCGGCACGTAGCGGATCCATCGGCCGCCCCGGTCGATGAACTTCCGCTCCTTGGCGAGGATCTCGTCGGTGTGATTCCAGCCGAAGAGCAGAAACGTGTCTGGATAGGCGCCGAAATCCGTCGGGAACGGCTCAACCGGGATGTGCGAGCCCGGAGTTACGAGGCCCTGCTTCTCGGGCGTCGTGTCATAGATGACAGGAAGAAGGTCAGGTCCGATACCGCAGTAGTTCAGAACCGTGGTGCTCTTCCCGGTCGCGGCGTATCCAGCGACGCGTCGACCCGATCGGTGCTCCTCGACAAGCACGTCTCGCAGCCGGGCCCGACGGGCAACCACCTCTGCCGCGAACACCTCAAGCCGAGCCAGACTGTGCTGTCCTTCACGATCTTCGGTTGCGATTACGGTGGCAACGTCAGGCGACGGAGCGCGACCATCACGTGCGAGAGTATACCGCAGCTCGCCGCCGTGAACGTCAAGATGTTCGACATCCACTAGCGCGAACCCGTGCAGATTCGCGATGCGTGCGACTGCGGTTGCCGAAAACAGGTAGAAATGCTCATCATAGATCTGGTCAAACGAAACGAGGCGAAGGACGTCGCCGAGATAGGGACCTTCGAAAATAACGACTCCGCCGTCATACAAGAGTGTCTCCAGTCCTTTGAAGACGGTGTGGAGATCCGGAATATGGCAGATCGTGTTTGCCGCGTAAATGATGTCGGCCGGACCGAACTCGTTGCGTGTCCGGGCAGCTGTTGCGGCGTCAAACCAGTCCACGCGAGCGTTGACCCCACGGGAGATCGCTTCGCGGACCATGCTGGCGGCCGGATCGATGCCGAGGTGCCGAATGCCACGATCGGCGATCGCGGCGAGCATGGTGCCGTCATTGCTGCCAATCTCGACGACGAAGGGGTCCGGCGTTGTCAACCCGGCGACGAGACGCTCGGCGGTCGCGGTGAAATGTGCCGACATCCGAGCGGACGACGAGGTGCGGAACGGATACCCGGCATGGAACATCCGTTCGGCTGGCCCTGGCTCGGCGAGCTGCACGACTTTGCAACCGTCGCAGACCATGGACCTCAGACGAAGCCGGAACTCAGCCGAGGTGTCGTCGGCCCTTCGGAAGGCGTTCGCCAGCGGTTGCAGGCCGAGATCCAGGAACTGCGTCACCTCGGCGCCACAGGATCGGCAAGGCATATAACGGATACTAGACAAGTACCAGCCGCCGCAGCCCGCCGTCTGCGTGGATTCCCTACACCGTGGCGTGGCCATGTCGGTGCGCGTCGCGGGTGTGCCGTGATTCTTGGCGTAGGTTGTCATTGGCTGGCGTGCCCCTCCGGTGCTCATTCGCGGCCCGTGCGCTCTAGAGTCACGGGGTACCGGAAAACCTTCGGCGGTTCGATCTATCTGATTGCTCGGTTCTGATGCGCCAAATTGGCGTTATCAGCTCTCCATAATGATGACGCGCACGAAGATCGAAAGGTCAACGCGATGATCCAGATTGGTGATATGCTCCTCGAAGAGCTCGGCAGGGATCTTCCCAGTGAGATCGCCGACCCTGTTGCCGCCTTGCGCGGCCGCGCAGGGCGGGTGCTCGAGGTCATGACGCCGCGGCGAACCTTCGCCGATGGAGGCCGCGGCTACCACGCGCTCGCGCAGACAACGATCGAGGTCGTTGTTGGCACGAACCCCACCGACGAGAGCGCGCCACGAGAACGGTTCGAGTTCCCGGAGTCCCCATGCGTCATCCAAGTCCACGACCCGGTGCTCACGCTCAACGGCGCACTCCGGCTCGACCTTGAGATCAAGTCGTACCGGACCTCGACGGTCAGTCATGTGTTGTTCCCCGGGGAGAAGGTCGCCCTCGGCCTAGGCCGGTCGTTCGACGTCAGCCTGCCGCCGTCGCTTGGCCGCTTGGAGATCCCGCTCGGGATCGACTTCGCCGCCGGCGATGTGGTGCGGAGTCACCAAATGATTTACCTCGCCGTCGAGACACCGGTCGGTACGCTGCACAATCCGGACGCGGCCCACATGTTCGCGACGATCAACAAGGTTCCCCCGATCGGCTTCAGCTACGTTCAAGAGGGCCTCGTGCCGATGGCGAACGCGAATGACGAAGTCATCGCGATCAAGGTGTCCACCGTAACCACCCTGCGCGCAGTGCTCCCGGAAGACTGACGCCACGGCGATGGACCGGGGTTCGTTCGGCAGTTTCGCCATCAGCGGCCGGTTCATCCAACCAGGCTAAGTCGAAGCAAAACGGAACGACAGAAAACTGGTCGATCGAATGAAATCCCGGGCGGGAGCAGAAAATTCGAACGCGCGGCGCACGCTGCAGTTGCGGTTCGCCGACAGCCTTGCGTCGGCGACAGGCAAGCCCGGTATCTCGGTCGTGCAACGCGTTCCGCGCGTTCCGCAGGTCCCGACCGGCCCCACCTGGGTGGCGGTCGGTGACCTGCATCCGCGTCATGTGAACTTCGACCAGATCGCGAACACTCCAGGTGGCCAATCGGTCTGGCACATCGTCTACGGCACCGAGTTGTCGGGCGGGCTCGCTGGACAGACCGAAGACGTCGAGTTTCAGGTCATGGATCCCCACGGCACCGGTGCGATCAACAGTGTCGGAGCCTTCACCGGCTACCTCGATGGACTTGAGGGCGGCTTCATCTTTAAGTCGGAAGGCGTGCAGAACGCCGACGGAACGTTCGTGATGGACTTCGCCATCGTGCCAGGCACCGGCTATGGTGAAATTGCGGATGTGGCCGGACGCTACACGGTGGTCGCGACCCGCGAACATTGCCACCCAATCGGTGATCCAGATACCTGTGAAACGCTGGTAGTGTCGTATACCCTCACGTACCGTCTACCACAGGCGTGAGATCTGCACGCACCTACCTGAAGGGACAGCCTGTCGTGCCGAACTTCAAGAATGTCAACGCG
Organism: Amycolatopsis sp. NPDC059021; assembly: GCF_042739895.1. NCBI lineage: Bacteria > Bacillati > Actinomycetota > Actinomycetes > Pseudonocardiales > Pseudonocardiaceae > Amycolatopsis > Amycolatopsis sp. NPDC059021. The sequence continues at coordinate 2,109 of NZ_JBHYIQ010000038.1, read as the reverse complement.
GTTTTGCCGGTCGCCGACCACGCCGCGGCGCTCGCGTGGTACAAGCGGTGGATTGGACGGGATCCCGATGTCGTGCCCACCGAGGGCGTGGCGGAGTGGAAGTTGGCCGAAAACGCATGGATCCAGGTCGCCCACGCTCCAGAGGCCGCTGGCAAGACCAGCGTCGTCATCGGTGTCGAGGACATCGATACCCACGTTGCTGGCCTCACGAGTGAGGGCGTGACCTGTGGCGAGGTTCAGGACTACGGCTTCATCAAGCTGACGGATGTCGTGGATCCGGAAGGCAACAAGATTAACTTTGTGTGGGAGAACCCGAACTACACGCCTCCGTCGGAGTAGGTCGACGCCGGAAGCGAGTGGGAGACATTCGCTTCCGGCACACCTTCCACCCGCCTTTGCCAGAAGGAGTCGTCATGGCAGCAGCAGCCTACGGAGACAGCTACGCCGAACTCTTTGACTTCGTCTACGGTGCGCAGGCGCCCGACTCGACGGTGGACGCACTGGCTCAACTGGCTGGAGACGGGCCGATACTCGAACTGGGCGTCGGTACCGGCCGCGTCGCGATCCCACTTGCCGCCCGCGGGCTCACGGTGACCGGTATCGACAGCTCGAAGGAGATGCTCAACGCCCTGGCCGCTAAGCCCGGCGGCGAAGCCGTGCGAACCACACTCGGCGAGCTACCGCAGACGACAGTAGACGGCCAATACAGGCTCGTCTCGTGCCTCGATAACACACTCTTGCTTTTGACGACGCAGGATGCACAAGCACAGTGCATCATGAACGCCACCCAACTCCTAGCCGATGACGGAGTGCTGGTTGTTGAGATTTTCGCGGGTAGCCCACCAAGCGATCTCGCAGTAGTGCCCGCGTACCTCGGCGAGAACGCCACTGCGTTGTGGGCCTACCGGCTAGATCCGCTGTCACAGCAGTTCCATATTCACGAAATCATCTTCGGTGATGATCTGGTGCGTGTTATCCGGTTCGATGGTCGCGGGGTTTCAGCTGCTGAGCTAGACCTCATGGCACAACTTGCCGGGCTGCGGCTGCGCGAGCGGTGGTGCGACTGGGAGCGGACGCCCGTCGAACCCGACAGCCGCCTCATCATTTCGGTCTACGAACGTACGACCAACCGTTGACGCAGGCCAACGACAAAGTCGGCTTATCCCAGGAGAGTCCGAACCCTCAACGAGACGTCGATCGCCCGAGCCGGGTTCGGCGCAGCCAAAGCTCGGCCACGGGTAGCTGATGCCCAGACTCGGGGAGCTACCAGCAGGATCTGCTCGACGCGGCGTCGGGGTCTTCGTCGGCTCGGCGGCCCCGGTTTCATCCGGAATACTGGGCCCACGCCGTCAGCCTGTTGCCGGTGGCGGACTGGCCACTGCTGCGCTGGTGCATGCCGTCCACGGTGACCGCGGCGGACCCGGCCGTGAACCTGTTCGGGTTCGTCGGTCACGCCTATACCGCCTACGGCATTGGCGTCTGCCTAGTGTGGCAGCAGCGCTACGTTCGCCTGGCACAGCAGTGGCTGGCTCGCGACCTGACCGTATCGTCGGCCGGGCTGATCGTGATCGGCGTATCCGCTGTCCTCATCTGCCTGACCACTGCCCTCCGCCTCGCCGGCGTGGACGCGCCCAGCTGGCTGCCGCAACCGGTGGTGGCGGCAGGTAACCTGCTGTTCCTGGTGGTGTCGCGGCACCGGGCGTGCGGGTGCGGTGGTCGGCATCCCGGGTGTGGTAGCAGCATCTGCAGGCCTACCACCGGCTGCGGCCGCTGTGGACGTTGCTGCGCGCCACATTCCCCGAGAACTCGCTCACCCGGGCACCCGCCAGCCCAACGCTGGACCATAGTCCAGCTCAGCGTAGCCGGGTAGAGACCGTTGGCGCCGGCAACCGGCACGTCCGGAGCCGGGGGGCGCGGCCCCGGTGGGCGCGTAGGCGGGAGGGGTGGCGGGCGGTGGCGGGGGCGGGCGGGGGGGGTGGGGTGGGGGGCCGGGGCGGGGGTCCTCTCCGCGCGAGCGGGGGCAGCCCCCCCCGCGGGGGCCGGCGTGCGCGCCGGGCACCCCGCCGCGGCCCCGCGCCCGGTCCCGCCGAGCAGCGCGCCGGCCGTGAC